>DASVDR010000028.1 GCA_036381015.1 Gammaproteobacteria bacterium | reverse complement strand
CTAAATCACGCCGCTCACGCGGCCGCCCCACCACAACCCGTCATACGCGTTCGAGACGAACTGCTTCGAGCCGTTCCCCCACTGCGCGTCGAAATCCTTCGTGACGCCCTCTTCGATCATCTCGCGCGCGCTCTTGCCCATTTTCATCGCATCTTCAATGCGCCCCTGCAGCGTGACCAGCATCTCGTGCTCGGCTTCGAGATCCGCGCGGGTCAGCACGGGCCCCGTTTCCGGCACGATACGCGTCTCGCCGTCGCAGAGATCGATCAGCGTCTTCACCGCGTCGGCCATGCCGCCGATCCAGCCTCCGGTCGCGGTATCGAGGATCGGATAGGCGCCCTTGGCCGCGACGCCGCCGGCCACGATCACGTTGTCCTCCGGAAAGCGGACGTAGATGTCGCCGTCCGTATGGGCTTCCGGCAGGTGCGCGTACTCGACGATGCGATCGCCGATCGACGTCTCGAGCGGCTGCGGCTCGTGGGAATAGAACGTTTCCGTCGGCAGCGCCGCGTCGGGGCGCGGAGGATAGGTCCGGTCCTGCCAGTCGACGTAAAACTCGGTGCTCATCCAGAGCTTCGTGTTGATGTGAGCGTAGATGCGCGCGCCCGCCGTGGCGAACGCCTCGTTGCCGCCCGTGCTCTCGAGATGCCAGTGCGTGTTGAAGAGGGCCGAGACCGGCTTTCCGCCGAGCTCGTCCGCGAGGAAGGCGACGAGCGCGGCGGCGTGCTTCGGCGCGCCGCTGTCGACGAGCGCGAGTCCGTCCGGACCGTCCAACACGACGACGTTCCCGCCCGCTCCGCCGATCAGCGCGACCCTGTCGCTGAGCTTCGTCCTCGCAAGCGGCGTCTGCGCGAGCGCCGGGCGGAAGGCGCCGCCCCCGAGCAGCGCCGCCGACAACGCGCCGGCGCCGTACACGGCCGTCTTGAGGAAGTCGCGACGATCCGTCATTTCGCCTTCGTCAGCCCGTCCCGCACGACCCTCATTTTAAAGGACACGATTCCGTTCTGGCCAAACGAGCCTCCGGCATGCGGGCTCGCCGCGTTCGGCTTCGCGCTCGAAGCCGGTCGGAACCCGCGCCGCGCAAAGCGTCCGCCGCGCCGACGCGGGCGCCCTTGCCCCCCAAAAAGTGCATACAAAATGTAAACCGGTCCGGGCTCGGGAATGTGAAGAATTGACAAGCGTCGCGGCAGCCGCGGCTCACGAGCCCCGGAGCCGCGGCGCAATGACCCATCGCCGCCGGTACGCGGCACCGACGGCGAGGCCTTCGTAGGCGGCCCACGCGATTCCGGTGGCGGCGAGCTCTTGAGGCACCGGCACGTCGAGCCATGGGCCGGCAAACGTGTCCCAGCCGAGCGCGAGGTGGGCCATCCAGATGCCGATGCCCGCGGCCATCGCGGCGAGCGCGGCCCGCTCGTCGCCGCGCCGGCCGTGTAGCCCGCAGACGAGCGGCACGAACAAGCCGACCATCCCCACCGCGTACGCGCTCTCGAGCAGCTCGTACGCGCTGCTTCCCGAGTACGCCACCCCGAGGCTGCACGCGGCGACTCCGAGGATCGCGACCTTCGTGAGCGCGATCGTTGACGCGCGCGGCTCGAGCTTCGCGAGCAGGTTGTGCGCGAGCACGCTGCTCGGCGCGAGGATCGCGCTCTCGATCGTCGACATCACCGCCGCAATGATCGCGAGAACGAAGACGATCCCGAGCGCGGGCGTCATCAGCGCCGCGGCGAGCGCCGGCACCGTGCTGCGGCTCGTCTGCACACCGAGCGCGTCGGCCGCGAGACCCACGAAGGCGGGCACGAGACCGAGGGCCACGTAGAGCACGCCGCTTACGACGCACGCGAGGCTCGCGACGCGGTCGGAGCGCGCCGAAAAGATGCGCTGCGCGAGATCTTGTCCCGGGATGTTGCCGAGCGCGCCGACGGCGAGCACCGAGAGCCAGCCGACGAGCGCGGCCGGGTCGCCGGCCGGGACGAGCTTCAGGTGCTCCGCCGGCACCGAGCCGACGAGCGCGTCCAGGCCGCCGGCCGCGGCGAGCTTCGCGAGCATCGTCGCGGCAAGCACGGCGAGGCCGACGACGATGAGCGCGGCTTGCGCGGCGTCGGTCAGCGTCACGGACCACATCCCGCCGAGCAGCGTGTACCACGTGCCGACGGCCGCGACGAGCCACAGGCCGTGGCGCAGCGGAATGCCCCAGAAGAGCTCGAGGATGCCGGCCAGCGCGACGAACTGAGCGGCGATCCACCCGAAGTAGCCCGGGACCATGATGACGCTCGCGAGAACCTCTGCGCGCGGGCCGAAGCGGCGCCGGTAGAAGTCGGACAGCGTGAGCAGCTTCATCCGCCAGAGCCGGCCCGCGAAAAACGCGCCGGCGAGCACGAGGCAGAGGCCGGGGCCGATCGGCTCGAGGGCGGCCGCGCCCAGGCCCTCGGCCCGGATCTGATCGCTGGCCGTGAGCATCGTGCCGGCGCCGAACCACGTCGCGAACAGCGTGGCGGACGCGAGGGGCAAGGACAGCCTGCGCCCGGCGACGAGGTAATCCTCGGCCGAGCGCACGCGCGAACGCGCACGCATGCCGATGCCGAGCATCAGCAGAACGAAGGCGACCAGCGCAACAGCAAGAGCCGTGCCGTTCAACGCGGGGCCCGGGCGACCGGCGACGGAGGTGTCATCGCGCTGCGGAGAATATCTTGATGCGGTGCCCGAGGCTACCGGAACGCTATTTCATACCGATTCGGACGCGCGCAGAATAGGAAGCCCGCCTCGATGGAGAGAAGCAGCGTGAACGCGGAAGTCGATCCGATCGTCGGCTACTGGTACAGGCGCGTGGACAAGGGGCAAACGTTCACCGTCGTCGGCGTCGACGAGGACGAAGGCATTATCGAGATTCAGCACGCGGACGGCGAAGTCGAGGAAATCGACGAGGCCGCGTGGGCCGACATGGAGCTCGAGGTCGTCGACGAGCCGGACGAGTGGCGCGGCGCGCTCGACGATGTCGAGGACGAAGACCTCGATTACACCGACGACGGCACGGAGCGGGACGTCGACGAGTTGCGGGAGCTCGACGAGGACGACGACGAGTGGGACGACTCGCGCGACGAGCGGAAGTGACGTCGTCGAGCCGCCCGCCCGAACCGCGCCAAGCGCGCCGGCCGCTTGCCGGCGCGCTCGAGCAACGGAACGAAAGCAGCGCGGCGCTCGCGCCGCGCGTGCCGCCTCAACGCGGCTGCTGCACGTATCGCAGGTAAGGCTTCAGCTTGCGGAAGCTCCCATGCTTCTCTTGGACCGCCTCATCCGACAACGCCGGCGGCACGATCACGTCCTCGCCCGGCTTCCAGTTCACCGGCGTCGAGACCTGGTGCTTCGCCGTGAGCTGAATCGAATCGAGCAGCCTCAGGACCTCGTCGAAGTTGCGACCGCTCGACATCGGATACGTCAACGTCGCCTTGATCTTCTTGTCCGGGCCGATGATGAACACCGATCGGACCGTCTGGTTGTCGACGGGGGTCCGGCTCTTCGAGTCGCCGCTCGCGTTCGGATGCAGCATGTCGTAGGCCTTCGCGACCGATAGATCGCTGCCGTCGATGATCGGGTAGTTGACCGGGTGGCCCTGAGTCTCCTCGATGTCCTTCGACCAGGCGCGGTGATCGTCCACCGTGTCGCAGCTCAATCCGATCAGCTTGCAGTTGCGCTTGTCGAACTCCGGCTTCAAGCCGGCCATGTAGCCGAGCTCGGTCGTGCAGACGGGCGTGAAATCCTTCGGGTGCGAGAAGAGGATCGCCCAGCCGTCGCCGATCCACTCGTGAAAATTGATGCGCCCCTGTGTCGTCTCGGCGGTGAAGTTGGGCGCCTCGTCTCCAATGTGCAGTGCCATGCCTGGTTACTCCTCTCGGTCTCTTATGACGTTCAGCACTTATCTAATTCTAGATTGCGCCCTTTTGGGGCAATCGGGTGTGTGAAGGATACACGTGCGATACTCGGTGACAACTCCGCTGCGAGGACGATCGCCGCATGCCGACGAATATCATGATGCGACGAGCGGTTGCGCTCGTGGGTCTCGCCGCCGCGCTCTGGCTTGGGATCGCCGATGCGCAACGCGCGCCGCTCCTCATGCCGCTCGACACGGGAGCGCCGATCGGTTTCTTCGTCGCCGAAGGTGAAGCCGGCTCGGGCTACCGGCCCTCGGATCTAGAGCTCGCGCGGTGGGCGCTCGATGCGTGGGAGCGCGCGGCCGGCGGCGCCGTCCGCTTCGAGCCGGCGCCCGAGCCCGAGGCGCTGCTGCGGATCCATTTCGTCCAGGCGAGCGCGGGGCAGTACGGCGAGATGCGGCCGATCCGGGTGGGCGGCCGCCGCGGAGCCGACGTCTTCATACGTCCGGACACCGACGCGCTCGGCCCCGACATCGCGCGGCTCGCGGGCGCCGACCCGCTTCTGCGCGAGACGATCGTGTACCTCACGTGCCTGCACGAGATCGGCCACGCGCTCGGTCTCGGCCACACCGCAAACTATGAGGACGTGATGTACTTCTTCGGATTCGGCGGAAACATTCCCGAGTTCTTCGGCCGCTACCGGAGGCGGCTCGAATCGCGCGACGACATTGCCCGCCTCGAAGCGTTGTCCGCGGGCGACCTCGCGCAGCTTCGCGCGCTCTATGCAGCGCGCTGAGCGCCGCGCTCAGAATCGAAACAGCAGCGAGACGTTGAAGTTCGTGAGGTCCGCGTCGTCGGTATCGAACCACTCGTACTCGCCGCGCACGCCGATGCGATCCCAGTCGTACTGCAATCCGCCGACGACCGTGGCGCCGCTCTCGCTTTGCTCGCTCGTCAGCGTCAACGGATCCACGACGCTGTCGAACGTCCAAGTCACGTCGAGCTTCGCGTCGTAATACCCGGCGCCGCCGAACATGCTCAACCCCTCGAACGGCGCGAACGCGAGGAAGCGCACCGTCGCGATCTCGTATTCGCCGGCGACCTCGAGCTCGGCGAGATTGTTGGCGGAGTCGACGCCCAAGAAGCTCTCGGTGATGTCGCTCGTCGCACCCCATGCGACCTCGATGCCGTAAACGTCGGCAAACTGATAGCCGCCGAGGATCCGATAGGAGGTCGCACTGTCGGAGATGCTGAGACCGAACTCGTCGTCGCTCTCTCGGTACCGCGCGGAGCCGAGCGAAAGCCCGAGATAGCCGCCGTTCTGTTCCTGCGCCTGGGCCGCGGACGCAGTCAAGCCGATGAGGAGCGCCCACCGCACCGCGGTTCGCATGTCGTTACTCCCGTTTGCAGAAACGTCGTGCAGCGTAGCCGGAGGTCGCGAGAACCACAACGGCGTCGATTGGAAATCGAGAACCAGTCGCCTCTTGCCGCCCCCGCTGCCGTGTGCCAGCCTACGCGGAAAACGGCGCCGCGGCTCGGCCCGGAGAATCACGGGGGAGGAAAAACCATGAGGACGTCGAGAGCTGTGCGGGCTCGGCCTGTGCCGCCCGTCCGCCGTGCCTGCGCGATCTTGGCCGCTCTCGCCGCGGCGGGCGCGGCGCCCTCGGCATGGTCACAGGCCGAAGCGCCCGAGGGACCGGCGAGGCTCGGCGTGTTGGCTCCGGAGAACCTCGCGAAGCCGCGCCCTGCGCCCCCGTTCGACCTCACCGGCACGTGGCAGCACGACCTCACCGACTGGAACTCGTGGCGTTTCGTTCCCGAGCAATTCGAGCTCACGCCCGAAGCGCAACGGCACTACGACGCGGGGCGCCGCGCCCAGGCCGAAGGCAAGGTCTACCGGGACGACATCGGCCAGTGCTGGCCGGCGGGAATGCCGCTGATCATGACGCGAGTCTGGCCGATCGACATGATCCAGCTGCCGACCGCGATCTACATGATCAGCCACTTCATGAACAGCTTGCGCGTCATCTACCTCGACGGCCGGCCGCACAGCGACCCCGACGTCGTGGTCCCGTCTTGGAACGGCGAATCGATCGGGCGGTGGGAAGGCGACTCGCTCGTCGTCGATACCAAGTACTTTCCCGGCCACCATCATTGGATCGACCAGGGCGGAGCCAGCATCCCGGCGAGCGACGCGCTCCACATCGTGGAGCGCATCAGGATGATCGACGACGAGACCCTCGAGATCGAGTTCACGATGACGGACCCGAAGAGCTGGGTCGGCGAATGGAAGTCGACGAAGGTGTTCAAGCGTCACCACGACGTCGACATCGTCGAGGTGGAGTGCTTGCCGGATTTGAACGAGAACCTGCCGGCCACGTCGTCGCAATCTCTGGTGCGCTGATGCGTCCCGCAAACATCCGTCCACGATGCTTGCCGGGAACGGTTGGAGGGGGAAACTCATGAAACGGTTCTTCGCCGCCCTGCTGCCCGCAGCGCTCTCGGCCGCGGCAGTCGCCCATCATTCACCGGCGGTCTTCGATCAATCGAAGGAGATCACGGTCGCCGGCGTCGTCAGGGAGTTTCACTGGGGCAATCCGCACTCGTGGATCCACCTCGACGTCGCCGGTGACGACGGCACGGTGGAGCGGTGGAGCGTCGAGATGGACCCGGCGAGCCACCTCGCCCGCCGCGGCTGGCGCTCCACGACGGTCAAGCCGGGCGACGAGGTGTCGGTCGTCGTGCACCCGCTGCGCAACAACGAGAAGGGCGGGCAATACGTGAGCATCACGCTGCCCGGCGGCGCGGTGATGGACGCCCGCTGAATTTGCAACCCCGGCCGGGTCACGTTTCGGCCGGATACGTGATTCGCGTCCCGTCCACTTTGGCGAACCGCGTCAGCACGTGCTTGCGCGCGCTCTGCTCGCCGATGATGTCGACGACCTCGACGCCGCGGACGAGCAGCGCGTCGCCGACGAGCGAGCGGTGGCAGCGCCACGGCACGGCCTCGGCGCACATGATCGCCGCCGTGCGTCCCTCGGCCGCACCGATCAGCTCCGCCACGGCGGCCGAGAACTCCGGCGTCTGCATGTAGTCGGCGAAGCCCCGAAAGGAGTCGTTTCGCCAGCCGCGATTCACGGAATCGGCGGCCGGCCGCCGCAGGCCTCCGAGGCTGCCCATGTGGCGATACTCGATGCCCGCGTTCTCGAGGCTTCGGCGCAGGCTCTGCTGCTCGAACTGGGGATTGTGACGGGATTTCGGGACCGTGCGGATGTCGACGAGCAGATCGACGCGGTGGCGCCGCAGCAAGTCGATCAGCTCCTCGACCGGGCGCGTGGAATGCCCGATCGTGTAGATCGTCGGGGACGCGTGCGGACCGCCGGGCACGGAGCTCAAGGCTCGTCGGGCGCGGCCGCGAAATCGGCCAGTGCCCGCCCCGTGAGCCGATACGTCGTCCAGTCGCGAAGAGGCCGGGCGCCGACCCGCTCGTAGAACCGGATCGCCGGCGCGTTCCAGTCGAGCACGGCCCACTCGAGCCGGCCGCAGCCGCGCTCGACGGCGAGGTGCGCGACGCGGCGCAGCAACGCCTTGCCGATTCCCCGCCCCCGCAGCGCCGGTCTGACGAAGAGATCCTCGACGTAGAGCCCGGGCCGGCCGAGGAAAGTCGAGAACGTTCGGAAGAAGAGCACGAAGCCCGCGTCCTCGCCGTCGTAGCGGGCGATCAGCGCTTCGGCCGCCTTGTTCTCGCCGAAGAGCCCGCTGCGCAGCCCCGCCTCGTCGGCGACGACCTCGTGAGAAAGGCGCTCGTAGTCGGCGAGCTCGCGGATGAAGCCGAGGAGCGCCGGAACATCGTCGGCCTCCGCGGTCCGCACCGTGAGCCGCGGGCCGGCGCTCGTCATGCGGCGCACCCACCTCGCGCTGCACGTCCGGCTCGTCGCGTCGGCACGGCCGCCGGTGCCGTCACACTCGGCCTGAATCCACGTGCGGCGGCTGTCACGAGCGGTTCGAGCATTCGAAGTCCCCACGGGGCCCGAGTTGGGCTAGGTTATGCCCAATGCCCGGATCGAGCCAACCGCCATGCCGCCCGAACGGAGTCGAAAAAGTCGCACCGTGCACGGCGGCGGCGCGCACGTCCCGCTTCCCGCGGTCCTCGCCGCGGCCGCGGTGCTGCTCTTCCTGATCGCCCTCGGCGACTATCTGTCCGGACCCGAGATCTCGTTTTCGCTGTTCTATCTGGCGGTGATCGCGATGACCGCCTGGACGACGGGCCGCACGGCCCTCACGACGGTGATCGCGTCGACCGGCGCGCTGCTCTGGCTCGCGGCGGAGTGGCTCTCGCTCGGTCCGGCCAGCGTCGGCGTGGTCGCGTGGAACGCGACGACGCGTCTCGTGATCTTCACGCTGATCGGCGTGCTGATCTGCCGGCTCCGCAACGCGCTCGAGCTCGCGCACGAGCTCGCGCGCACGGATCACCTCACCGGGCTGCTCAATGCCCGGGCGTTCGAGGAGATCGCCAGGGTCGAGATCTCCCGCGCACGCCGATACGGCCATCCCCTGACGGTCGTTTACGTCGACGTGGACGACTTCAAGAGCGTCAACGACCGCTTCGGCCACAGCCGCGGCGACGACGTGCTGCGGGCCGCGGCGGGCACGTTGAAGCGCTCGCTGCGCCGCAGCGACAGCGTGTGCCGGATCGGAGGCGACGAGTTCGTCGCGCTGCTTCCGGAGACCGCGGCCGACCAGGCCGAGGACGTGATCGCGAAGCTCGGCTCGTCGCTCGCGAGCGCGGCGGGCGAGCTGGGCGTGCAGGTCACTTTCAGCATGGGCGCGGCCGTCTTCACCGTGCCGCCGGCGGACGTCGACGCGCTGATCAGGGGTGCGGACTCGCTGATGTACCGCGCGAAATCGGCGGGAAAGAACTGCGGCCACGTCGCGGTGCAGGAGCCCGCGATCGAGCCGCGGCGCCGCCTGCCCCATTAGCGACTCCGTCGCGTCGATGACGGCGCTCGGCGCGCGGGCAGGCCGCCTTCGGACCGACACGAGCACCTCCCCGTGCGCTTTCGCGCGTGTTGTTCCGCGGCGCGCGGGTCTGGTAGGTTCATATCGACATGCGAAAAGGTTTGCGTCTCCCGCTGATCGCCGCGGCCGCGCTCGCCGCGGGGGCCGTCGCGCTGACGGCGATGCTCTCGTCCCGGCTCGGCAACGAGCCGGCCGGCGAACGCGCTGCTTCCGCGCCGGCCGCGGAGCCTGCCGGCGACGCGGCCGAGCGACCGCTCCGCTACGACGTCGAGTACCCGGCCGTCGGCTACTCGACGACACCGACGACGGACCGCATCAGCGCGCTTGCGCAGACCCTTGCCGACGGCCGAGCGACGCTCGAGCACAGCGCGCCGCGAGGCTATCTCGACTCCCTGCTCGAAGCGCTCCAGATCGATCCCGCTTCGCAGGTGCTCGTGTTCTCCGCCACGAGCTTGCAGGTCGGCAACATCCGCGCGAGCACGCCCCGTGCGATCTATTTCAACGACGACGTGTACGTCGCCTGGGTGCAAGGCGGCGGGCCGATCGAGATCGCGTCGATGGATCCGAAGCTCGGCCCGGTGTTCTACACGCTCGATCAGACGGAGCCGCCGCAGTTCGATCGCCAGATGGAGCAGTGCCTGCGCTGCCACGATTCGCTGTCGTTGACCGGCGGCGGCGTGCCGCGCTTCATCGTCGGCTCCGGCTACATCGGCGCGCAAGGCAACGTCGTCGCCCACGAAGGGTGGATCCTCACGACGCAGCGAACGCCGCTCCGTAACCGCTTCGGCGGCTGGTACGTCACCGGCCGGCACGGCGACCAGGTGCACCTCGGGAACATCGTCGTGCGCAACATCGCGGACCTCACGGATCTCGAGAGTCTCCGGGTCGGCAATCTCGACGACCTCGACGGGCGCGTCGACATGACGCCTTACCTTGCTCCGGGCAGCGACATCGTGGCCCTGCTCGTGCTGCAACATCAGGTGGACGTGCAGAACGAGATCGCGCGGGTCGGCTATCGCGTACGCACGCTGCTGCCCGATACGGGCCGGGACGGCACTCGTTCCTCCGGCGAACCGGAGGATCCCGCGGTTCGCGAGCGGATCGCCGAGCTCACCGAGCCGCTCGTCGAAACGATGCTGTTCGTCGGCGAAGCGGAGATCACGAGCCCGATCACCGGCAGCTCGTCCTTCCAAGAGCGCTTCGAGCAGCGCGGTCCCCGCGACCGCCGTGGACGGTCGCTCCGCGAGCTCGACCTCACGCGGCGGCTGCTTCGCTACCCGTTGAGCTACCTCGTTTACTCCGAGGCGTTCGACGCTCTGCCCGGCCCCGCGAAAGCCTACGTCTACCGCCGCTTCGGCGAGATTCTGCGCGGAGAGGACCGAAGCGAGAAGTTCGCGCACCTGTCGCCCGCGGATCGCACCGCGGTGCTCGAGATACTGGCCGATACGAAGCCCGAGATCGTCCCCGCGCTCGAGAGGAGTGCCGCGGCGGAACCGCCTTCCTCCCCTGCGGGCGCGCAGGCCCTCCCGGAGCCCGGCCGCGGTGAGCGCGGGGGGTGACGACGGGCGGAGCGGGCCCTGGCCCGGAAGTTGCAGCCGCGGGGCATGCTCGCCGCGCACGGCACGCTCCGTCCCTCGAGCGCCGCTCCGCCGGCCTCGGGCTGAGCGCTCGAGCCGGGTTCCCGATGACTACCGGCGCTCGGAGTCCCGTCGACGCGCGAGGTGAAGCGGCCGTAGAGCGCCCGTTGCCTTCCTCCGACGACGTCGAAGCGCATCTTCGGGAGATCGCGGACGACGCATTCTCGCGCGCCGCGGGCGCGCCGCTGATCCACGGGAATCGCGTTCGGCTCCTGCGCGACGCGCAGGAGAACTACCCGGCATGGCTCGATGCAATCCGCGCCGCGCGGAATCACATCTATTTCGAGAGCTACTTCATCTGCGACGACGAGGTCGGACGGGAGTTCGCGGCGGCGCTCGGCGAGCGCGCGGCCGCCGGAGTCCATGTCCGGCTGATCTACGACTGGCTCGGTAACCTCGGCAAGGCATCGGGCCGCTTCTGGCAGGCGCTCCGCGCGGCCGGCGTCGAGGTGCGCTGCTTCAATCCGCCGAAGCCCGAGAGTCCGTTCGGGTGGCTGTCGCGCGATCATCGCAAGATGCTCGCGGTCGACAGCGAGGTCGCTTTCGTCACCGGGCTGTGCGTCGGCCGGGATTGGGTCGGCGACCCGGAGCGAGGCATCGACCCGTGGCGCGATACCGGCGTCGAGATTCGCGGTCGGGCCGTCGCGTCGGTCGAGCGCAGCTTCGCGCGGATGTGGGCGATGCTCGGCGAGCCGATTCCCCCCGGGGAAGCGGCGGACGAGGTCCGACCGGCGGGGCACAGCGCGATGCGGATCGTCGCCACCGAGCCCGCTACCGCCGGCATGCTTCGGGTCGACCAGCTCGTCGCGACGCTCGCGACGAGCCGCCTCTGGCTCACGGACGCGTACTATGCCGGCACCACGTCCTACGTCCAGGCCCTGCGCGCCGCGGCGCAGGACGGCATCGACGTGCGCCTCCTCGTCCCGAGCTCCACCGACGTGCCGCTGATGCGTCCGTTGAGCCGCGCGGGCTACCGTCCGCTGCTCGAGGCCGGCGTGCGCATCTTCGAATGGAACGGCACGATGCTGCACGCGAAGAGCGCCGTCGCCGACGGCAGCTGGGCGCGGGTCGGCTCCACGAACCTGAACGTTGCGAGCTGGTTCGGGAACTGCGAGCTCGACGCGGTCGTCGAGGACGTCGACTTCGCCCGCGAGATGGAGGAGGCGTACCTGCAGGATCTCGACCGCTCGACCGAGATCGTGCTGACCGCACGCCGCCGGGTGCAGGCGCCGGCGCCCGAGCGGGCGAGGCCGAGGCGAGCGGGGCTGTGGCCGATCGGCGGCCGCCCGAGACCCGGCCGGGGGAGCGCGAGCCGGGCAGCCGCCGGCGCGATCCGCATCGGCCACACGATCGGCGCGGCGTTCACGGATCGGCGCGTGCTGGGACCGGTCGAAGCGCGGCTCACGACGATCGCCGGCGTTCTCCTCTGCGGCCTCGCGCTGCTCTTCGCGTTGTTCCCGCGCGTGCTGGCCTACCCTCTTGCCGCGCTCGCCGCCTGGGGCGGCCTCGCGCTGCTCTATCGCGGCTATCGCCTGTGGCGCCGGGGCGCGTCCGACTCGGCGTGACGCTCGCATTTGGCGATCGCGCGGAGCTGTGGTATCAATAGCGGCCATGACGGTCGGCCGAGCCCGCTTCTACTATTTCCGGTTTTACGGTTTTCCGATGCCGCAGGCGGAGGAAGGGTTGCGATCGATCTAGAGTTCCCGTTCGAGAAGCATTCCGAAAGAGCCGCCAGCGAGACTGGCGGCTTTTTTTTCGGGCCGCCGGATCTCGCGGGCTCCAGCGACGAAAGTGAAAGGAAAAGTCATGGCGCCCCATACCGACGACCTGCGCATCCGCAGCCTCGAGCCGCTCGTCACGCCGGCCGAGCTGATCCGCGACCTGCCGTGCACGGACTCGATGTCCGAGACGGTATCCGCGGCACGAAGAGCCATCCACGAGATCTTGCGGGGCCGGGACGACCGTATCGTCGTCGTGATCGGGCCCTGCTCCATTCACGACCCGGCTGCGGCGATGGACTATGCGGAGCGCCTTCGACCGCTGCGCGACGCCCTGGGCGACGCGCTCGAGATCGTGATGCGGGTTTACTTCGAGAAGCCGCGCACGACGGTCGGGTGGAAAGGGCTGATCAATGATCCGGATCTGGACGGCAGCTTCCGAATCAACAAGGGCTTGCGCCTCGCCCGCCGGCTGCTCTGCGAGATCAATGCGCTCGGCTTGCCGGCCGGTTGCGAATATCTCGACACGATCTCGCCGCAGTACATCTCCGACCTCGTCGCCTGGGGCGCGATCGGCGCGCGCACGACGGAGAGCCAGATTCATCGCGAGATGGCGTCGGGGTTGTCCTGCCCGGTCGGCTTCAAGAACGGCACCGGCGGCAGCGTGAAGATCGCCGTCGATGCGGTGCGCGCGGCTTCCGAGCCCCACCATTTCCTGGCCGTGACGAAGGACGGCCGCTCGGCGGTCGCCGCCACCACCGGCAACCGCGACGGCCACGTGATCCTGCGCGGGGGCAAGGTGCCGAACTACGACTCGACGGGCGTCGACGCGGCAGCGAAGCTGCTCGAGGAGGCCGGCCTGCCGCCCCGAGTCATGATCGACGCGAGCCATGCGAACAGCGGCAAGCGGCCGGAAAACCAGCCGAAGGTCGTCGAGAGCATCGCTGCGCGGATCGAGAACGGCGAGAAGCGGATCATCGGCGTGATGGTCGAGAGCCATCTCGTCGGCGGCCGTCAGGATCTCGAGGCGGGGCGGCCCCTGACGTACGGCCAGAGCGTCACCGACGCGTGTCTCGGCTGGGACGAGTCGGTCGCCGTGCTCGAGCGGCTCGCTGCTGCGGTACGGCAAAGGCGCGCCGCCGAAAGCACGGCCTTCGAGGCGCGCACGCTGCGGAAAGACGTGACGGCGGCCTGAGCCGCAACGTCACGGCAAGGTTCGCTCCATCCTCACGTGCTCGATGTCCGCCTCGAGAAAGACGTCGCTCGTGATTCGGTAACCGAGGCGCTCGTAGAACGGCGCGGCCGAGACCTGCGCATGGCACCACACGCTCCGCAGTCCGTCGGCTTCGGCGCGCCGATGCAGCCACTGCATGATCGCCGAGCCGACGCCGCGACGGCGGGCCGCCGCGGTCACCGCGACGCGCCCGATCTTGCCGCCCTTGTCGAGGTCCAGACGGCCGGTGCCGACCGCCTCCCCGCCGACGTACGCGAGCACGTGCGCGCAGAGCGGGTCGCGGTCGTCCAGCTCGAGGCTCTCGGGCACGCCCTGCTCGTCGACGAACACGGCGTATCGAATGCGCCTGATCTCGGCACGGTCGGTGTGGAAATCGGCGTCGCGGACCTCGACGCTCGCCATGATCGGCTCCCGGTGCTACGGACAGGACGACAGTCTAACCCCCTCGACCGCCGTGCCCGCCGTGCTCAAACGCGAGCGCGGCGCAGCCGCAAAGCGTTGCCGATCACCGATACGGAGCTCAAGCTCATCGCCGCCGCCGCGATCACGGGGCTCAGCAGCAGACCGAACGCGGGATAGAGAACGCCCGCGGCAATCGGCACGCCGAGCGCGTTGTAGACGAAGGCGAAGAACAGATTCTGCCTGATGTTGCGCATCGTCGCCCGGCTGAGCAGCCGAGCGCGGGCGATCGCGCGCAAGTCGCCGCGAACCAGCGTCACGTCGGCGCTCTCCAACGCGACGTCCGCGCCGGTGCCCATCGCGATGCCGACGTGGGCGGCCGCGAGCGCCGGAGCGTCGTTCACGCCATCGCCGGCCATCGCAACCTTGCGGCCTTGGGCCTGCAGGCGCTTCACGACTTCGACCTTGTGCTCCGGCAGCACTCCTGCGAGCACCTCGTCGATCCCGAGACGCCGGGCCACCGCCCGGGCCGTCGTCTCGTTGTCGCCGGTCGCGATCGACAGCGTCACGCCGTCCGCCTGCAAGTCCCGGACGGCCTCGGCCGACGTGAGCTTGATCGGGTCCGCGACCGCGACGAGCCCCACGACCTCGTCGCCGTGCGCGACATACATCACGGTTCGGCCTTCCGTGCGCAGCGTCTCGGCGCGCGCAGCGAGAGCGGCCGCATCGAGGCCGAGCTCCGCGAGCAGCGCGCGGTTGCCGAGCGCGATGCGCTGCCCGCCGACGCGGCCGACGACTCCCTTTCCGGTCACCGAACGGAATTCCTCGACGGCGGAGAGCGCGAGGCCGCGGTCCATTGCGCCGGACACGATCGCCGCCGCGATCGGATGCTCGCTCCCGCGCTCGAGGCTCGCGGCGAGGGCGAGCATTTCGTCCTCGCCGATGCCGCCCGTCGTCACCGCCGAGACGAGCTTCGGCTTCCCTTCGGTCAGCGTGCCGGTCTTGTCGACGACGAGCGTGTCGACCTCGCGCAGGAGCTCGATCGCTTCGGCGTTCTTGAACAGCACGCCGACGGAGGCGCCCTTCCCTGCCGCGACCATGATCGACATCGGCGTGGCGAGCCCGAGCGCGCAAGGGCACGCGATGATCAGCACGGCGATCGCGTTGATGAGCCCGTAGGCCATCGCCGGGGCGGGCCCGAGCAGCGACCATGCGACGAACGTGACGATTGCGGCGACGACGACGGCCGGCACGAAGTACGACGCCACGACGTCCGCCAGGCGTTGAATCGGAGCTCGGCTGCGCTGCGCCTCGGCGACCATGCTCACGATCTGCGCGAGCAACGTGTCCGCGCCGACTCGCTCCGCGCGGATCACGAGCGAGCCGGTCGAGTTCATCGTGCCGCCGATCACTTCGTCGCCCGCGCGCTTCTCCACGGGCATCGGCTCGCCCGTGATCATCGACTCGTCGACGGCGCTTTCGCCTTCGATCACCGTCCCGTCCACGGGCACCTTCTCGCCCGGACGGACGCGCAGCCTATCGCCGACACCGATTTCGTCCCGCGGGACGTCCTCCTCCGTGCCGTCCGCGCCGATCCGGCGCGCCGTCTTCGGCGCGAGCTCGAGCAGCGCGCGAATCGCGGCCCCGGTGCGGCTCCGCGCGCGCAGCTCGAGCACCTGCCCGAGCAGCACGAGCGTGACGATGACGGCGGCCGCTTCGAAATAGACGGCCACCTCGCCGCCCTCGCCGCGAAACGCCGCCGGGAAGATTCCCGGCGCGACGACGGCCGCGACGCTGTACGCGTACGCCGCCGCGACGCCGAGCGCGATCAGCGTGAACATGTTGAGACGGCGCGTGGCGATGGAATACGCGCCGCGCACGAAGAACGGCCATCCTCCCCACAGCACGACCGGCGTCGCGAGCACGAGGCCGATCCAGCCCATCAAAGGGCCGTGCGCGAGCCCTGCGAGCGGCAGGGCGGGAATCATCTCGGCCATGGCGAGCACCACGAGCGGCACGGTGAGGATCGCGCTCACGACGAGGCGGCGCGTCATATCCCGCAGCTCCCGGTTCTCCGCCTCGTCGGCGCTCGTGACGACCATCGGCTCGAGCGCCATCCCGCAGCTCGGGCAAAAGCCCGGGCCGTCCCGAACGACGTCGGGATGCATCGGGCAGGTCCACTTTCCGGCCTGCACCGCGGCCGGCGAAGGCCGGCGCTTCGAGTCCGTTCCGTGGCAGCCGCAGTGCGCGTGCCGGCTCGATGTCGATTCGTGCGCCCCGTGCCCCGCTTCGGCGTGACTGCGGCGGTCCGCTTGTCTGGCTCGATCGCTCGTCATTTCCCGCATCAATCCCATCCTCCTCGACGCGGCCGTTGTCGAAGCTCCGCGGCACCCCTAGAATTGACCTTCCAATGATGGGAAGGTCAACCCGCAGCGGCAGCGAGGGATGAGCAGGAGAACG
Source organism: Gammaproteobacteria bacterium (assembly GCA_036381015.1). NCBI lineage: Bacteria > Pseudomonadati > Pseudomonadota > Gammaproteobacteria > Gammaproteobacteria bacterium. The sequence continues at coordinate 82,285 of DASVDR010000028.1, read as the reverse complement.
GCGAGCCCCGTCGAGCTCGACGCGGCCCGCAAAGCCGGCTACTTCAACATCGGCGAGGCGGCCGAGGCGGCGGGCGTGTCCGCGAAGATGATCCGCTACTACGAGTCGATCGGGCTGATCCCGAAAGCGGCGCGCACCTTCGCGAACTACCGCCTGTACGGCCCGGACGACGTGCATACGCTTCGCTTCATCCGCCGTGCGCGCGAGCTCGGGTTCCCGATCGAGCAAATCCGCACATTGCTCGGGCTGTGGCAAGAGCGGCGGCCGAGCGCCGAGGTCAAGCGCGTCGCGCTCGCGCACATCGCCGAGCTCGAAGACAAGATCCGGGCGCTCGATGCCATGCGAAAAACACTCGTTCACCTCGCGGACAGCTGTCACGGCGACGATCGCCCAACCTGCCCGATCCTGGAGGAGCTGACCCGCCCCGATTGACGAGGCCGTGCTGCACGGTGTCGTCCGGAAGCGGTTGCGCGGCGGCGTCGGGCTCGGGTGACGCCTTTCTTTACAGCTCTCGGGAGCGGATCCCTGCAAAGCCGCGAGTTTCGCGGGTTTGGGAGTCCGGCACGCCTTTTGCTGTGACTGTGATGGACGTCCGCGCAAACGCGGCGGCCGAACGAGACGATGAGCGAGAAAGTGCAGATTCGATGAACAGACTGATCGAAGACGGTGTCAGGTACCTGCAGGCTCGCGGCTATCCGGTCGACGAGCAGAGCCTGCTCCGCGATGCCGCCTATCGTGCGCTATTCGACGACCTGCTCCGCGCCAATCCGTGGCATCCGGAGCTCGACGCAGTCCGGAGCCTCTTGTCCCGCGTGCCGGAGGAAAGCGGCGAGCCCGGGTAGACCGGCCGCCGAGGTCGGCGCGAAGCGCTTCGTAGCGTCCCCGGGACCGCATCCCGGCACTGTTGCCGCGAAGCTTCGTCGCCGTCCGGCAACGCTCCGCTAGCTTTTCGAGCGCTTCTTCGTCGTTCGCTTCCGGGTCGATTTCTTCTTGCTCTTGTTCCGGCTCGACCGCTTCTTGCCGGATGCCTTTTTCTTCGAGGCCTTTTTCTTCGAGGCTTTCTTCTTCGAGCCCTTCTTCCTGCTCCCCGGCTTGCCCGGCACTTTCGCACCTTCGCGGCGCGCCTCGGCGAGCCCGATCGCGATCGCCTGCTTACGGCTCTTCACCTTTTTCCCGGACTTGCCGCTGCGCAGCTTGCCGCGTTTGCGCTCCCGCATCGCGCGCTCGACCTTTTTCGACGCCTTCTTGCCGTACTTTCTCGCCATCTCTCTCGTCCCGCCGTCGGTGTGCTTCCGGATCAGCACGAATCGTGCCAAGCGGGTTGCAACGAGTGCGTGCAAATTGGCGCTCGACCCCACGGGCGCGGGCACGGCAGGCTACGACGCCGTTATGACCGCGATGATCCGGCCCGTCGGGGACACTCAGACGACAGGCAGGCGGCCGCCCAGCAGCCACGGAAGGTCAGCAGCAGGGCCACGCCCGCGAATATCCCTAACAGCGCCGCGCGGAACTGCGGGACTTTGGCGGTTTAAAGACACGAGAGTCGCTCGAAACTGCGAGGCGAGTAGCGCTACGGCTGAATCGGCTTGTGCAGAGATTCGAAGTAGACGTCTGCGGACGACGCCGACGACCGGGCCGACGACAGGCTGCTCTTTGTCGAAGCCGAGTGCCGCGGACTCCGCGGAGGCGTTTTCTGAATGAGAATCGTTTCGTAAATCCCTCCGCGGAAGAGAATTACCAGGCTGCAAATGCGCTGCTCCAGCGGGCAGATGAAGAGCATCGTCCGGCTCTACGCCGTCTTTCACGCGAAGCAGAGCCGCCGATTCGCGGTGTGTCTCCTCGAAGCATTTCTGCACCATCGAGGTCAAATGCGACCTGGTTCACATTCTCCGGCTACCCCCATCGCGAGGATGCGCCGATCCACGAGCGTGGGACTCGGGAGGCGTATTCGCATGACTTCGAACGCGGGCCGAGCGGCTGCAATCATCATCATTCTGCTTCTTGCCGCGTGCGGCGGCGGCAGCGATTCCGGCGGCACGAAAGGCACTGGCGGCGGATCAGGCACGCGAAGGAGGGGGGACGATCATGCGCGCAGAGAATCAGGAGCGGGCAGGCCGACGCACGCGATGGTGGATCAAACCGCGTGCACTCGTGGTGCAGTGCAGTTCTGCTGCCCAGCTGGCCGCGTCCGGGTGCACGACGATGCAGACGGTAGAGCCGCCATCGGGCTCCGCGGCATGGCAGGAAGTCGACCCCGGAGAGACGGTGCTCGTGTCGTTGCGGGATGGAAGCGAGGTCGACCTGTCGTTCGTCAGCTGGACGTCCGAGGGGTTGACCGGAACCGACGAGGTCGGAGCTCTGCAGGAGATTGAGCCTGACGAGATCGCCAGGATCGAGGTCGAGAGGACCTCGATCGCGAAAAGCATCGGACTGGGTGCCGCCGTGGGCGCGGTCCTTGTCGGGATCGCTGTGGACACCGCTTCGGACATTACGGATGGGCTCGAGGACGTGGTCGATCCGGATCGATGAACGGCATGGGTGCAGCGGCGCTCGAAGCCGAGCTCGCCGCGAAGCGCGTTATCGCGGCGGCGATACGCGTCGCTCTGCGCAACCCCGAACCCTACGACGGCGATATCAGGAGGCTGTGGGCCCCGGCAAGCACCATGTTTGGATATTTGCGCGACACGACCGCTCGGAGGACGCGGCCGCTCACGCGGAGCGGCGTTCCCCGCGAAGACGGGCGCCGACCCGCGAGCTCCAGACGTAGAACAACGGGATGAACAGCACGGCGATGAAGGTCGCCGCCAGCATTCCGCCGATCACGCCCGTCCCGATCGAGTGACGGCTCGCGGCCCCTGCGCCCGAGCTGACCGCGAGCGGCACGACGCCGAGGATGAACGCGAGCGATGTCATCACGATCGGCCGAAAGCGAAGCCGCGCCGCTTCGACGGCGGCCTGCACCCGGGTCATCCCTTCCCGATGCATGTGCGCGGCGAACTCGACGATCAGGATCGCGTTCTTCGCCGCGAGCCCGACCAGCGTGACGAGCCCGATCTGAAGGTACAGGTCGTTGTAGATACCCCGCAGCCACACCGCCATGAAGGCGCCGAACACGGCGAACGGCACCGCGAGAATGACGGCGAACGGCAGCGTCAACCGCTCGTACTGCGCGGCGAGGATCAGAAATACCATGAGCACGGCGAGGCCGAAGATCGCGACGGTGTTCTGGCCGCTCGTCTTTTCCTGAAACGAGATTCCCGACCAGGCGAGCGTGAAGCCGTCCGGCAGATACTCGGCCGCGAGCTGCTCCATGATCGCGAGCGCTTGTCCCGAGCTGTAGCCCGGTGCCGGCTCGCCCGACAGGCGCGCGGACGGGAACAGGTTGAAGCGCTCGATGACGTCGGGGCCGGTGAGGGACTTCACCGTCGCAATGGCCGTGAGCGGCAGCATCGCACCGCTCGAGGAGCGCACATAGACGTCGCGCACGTCCTCGGGATGGGCACGATACTTCGCCTCGGACTGAAGCTGCACGCGGTACACGCGCCCGTCGCGGTTGAAATCATTCACATAGAACGCGCCGAACGTGCTCTGCAGCGTGACGTTCACGTCGTCCATGTCGACGCCGAGAAGCTTCGCTTTCGAGACGTCCACGTCGATCTGCACGCGCGGCACCTGCGCCGAGTAAGACGTGCCGACGCCGATCAGCTCCGGTCGTGCCGCGGCCGCCGCGACGAGGGCCTGCGTGGCCTGCTCGAGCGCCGCGTAGTCGCTGCCGGAGCGCATCTGCACGAAACCTTCGAAGCCGCCCGTGTTCGACATCCCTTCGATCGGGGGCGGCGACAGGGAGAAGATGAAGGCGTCCTCGATCGCCGTGCCGGCGGCGAACAGGGCCGCGGCCACCTCCTGCGAGCTCATGCCCGGCGCTTCCCGCTCCGACCAGTCCTTGAGGAGCACGAAGCTCACGCCGGCGTTGCTCCGCTGGGCGTTGGTCTGCACGTCGAAGCCGGCGACGGTGATGTTGTCCTCGTAGGCGGGATGCTCGAAGGTCGCCTCGTCGAGCTGCTCGAGCGCGGCACGCGTGCGCTGGAGCGACGCCGCCGGCGGCAGAGCGGCGATCGTGATCACGTAGCCTTGATCCTCGTTCGGCGCGAGCGCGGTCGGCACGCTGCGCGCCACGAGCCACGTCGCGAGCAGCATGACCGCGATCAGGGCCGCGGCGACCACGCCGTGGCGCAGCACCCAGCCGACGCCCGACGTGTAAAGGCGCGTGAGCTTGCCGAACGCCGTATCGAAGTGGCGCAGCGGCCCCTTCGGCTCGACCTCGCCGGTGCGCAGAAGCCGAGCGCACATCGCGGGCGTGAGCGTGAGCGCGATGAAGCCCGAGATCGTGACCGACACGGCGATCGTGATCGCGAACTGCCGGTACATCTCGCCGACCAGCCCGCCGAGGAACGCGACCGGCAGGAACACGGCGTTCAGCACCAGCACGATCGCGATGACCGGGCGGCTCACCTCGGCCATCGCGCGGCGCGTGGCCTCCCGCGAGTCGATGTGCTCCGTGCGCATGTGCCGCTCGACGTTCTCGAGCACGACGATCGCGTCGTCGACGACGATGCCGATCGCGAGCACCATACCGAAGAGCGTGAGCGAGTTGATCGAGAAGCCGAGCAAATACATGCCGGCGAACGTACCGATCAACGACACCGGGACCGCGAGCGACGGAATGACCGTCGCGCGAAGGTTGTACAGAAAGACCCAGACGACGAGAAACACGAGCACCATCGCCTCGACGAAGGTCATCGCGACCTCGCGCATCGAGACGCGCACGTACTCGCTCGTGTCGTACGGCACCGCCCAGGTGAGCCCGGCGGGGAAGCGCTGCGCGAGCTCCTCCATCTTCTCGTACACGGCCCGCGACGTCTCGAGCGCGTTCGCCGACGGTGCGAGCTGCACTGCCGCGCCGATGACGGGACGGCCCTTGCGCGTCAGCCCAAAGGAGTAGTCACGCGCGCCGAGCTCGACACGCGCCACGTCGCCGAGACGCACGATCTCGCCCGATTCGCCGGTCTTCAGCACGATCTGCTCGAACTGCTCCGGGTCGGACAGCCGGGACTGAGTCGTCACGGTGAGCGTCATATCGACGCGCTCGTGCATCGGCTCGTCGCCGAGCCGGCCGGCGGCAGACTGCGCGTTCTGCTCCCGCACCGCTTCGGCGACGTCGGAGGGCGTCAGCCCGAGCTCGGCCAAGCGGTCGGGCCGAAGCCAGATTCGAATCGAGTAGTCGCGGGCGCCGAACACCTGCACGTTGCCGACGCCGGGGATGCGGCGAATCTCGTCGAGCACGTTCCGCGTCGCGTAATTCGAGATGAAGAGATCGTCGTAACGGCCGTCGGGAGAGTCGAGCGTGATGATCTGGAGGAAGCTCGGCAGGGTTTTCGCGACGGTCACGCCCTGCCGGCGCACCTCCTCCGGGAGCAGTTGGAGCGCGCTCTGCACGCGGTTCTGGACGTTGATCACCGCGATGTCGGGGTCGGTTCCGACGGCGAACGTGATCGCAATCTCGAGCGAGCCGCTCGACGAGCTCGCCGAGCGCAGGTACAGCATGTTCTCGACGCCGTTGAGCGCCTGCTCGAGAGGCGCGGCGACGGTCTCGGCAACGACGTCGGCGCTCGCGCCGGGATACACCGTCGTGACGCTCACCTGCGGCGGCGTGATGTCCGGGTACATCGCGACCGGCAGCGCGCGAAACGCCGCGAGGCCCGCGATCACGATGAAAGCGGCGACCACGGTCGCGAAGAGCGGCCGGTCGATGAAATAGTTCGAGATCACCGCGAGCCTTCCGCCGAAACGCCGCCGCCTTGCGCGGCGCGTATCGGGGTGGCCTCGACGAGCGCGCCCGGCTGCACCTTCAGGAGGCCGTCGACGACGATGCGATCGCTGCTCGAAAGGCCGTTCGTCACTGCGGCATAGTTGCCTGACGACACTCCGACCTCTATCGGCTGCGCGGCAACGGCGCCCGACTCGTCGATGCGCCACACGAACGTCCCTTGCGCACCATTCATGATCGCGCGCTTCGGGATCACGAGCGCGTCCTCGACGCTCACACCCTCGATGCGGGCACGCGCGACCTGGCCGGGCAGCCATACGCCGTCGTCGTTGTCGAAGAGCGCCCGCACGGCGACGGTCCCGGTAGCCTCGTCGACCCGCGGTGCGATGAACTCGATCTGCGCCGTCGCGGGGCGCGTGCCGGGCGGCCCGATGACCCGGACCCTCACCTCCGCCGGATTCTCGGCAAGCGCCGCCCGCAACCGGCCCGCGTCGGCCTCGGGCACGGCGAAATCGACGTACATCCGATCGGTCTGGACGATATACGTGAGCAGGCTCGAGTCGGTGCCGGCCGTGATGAGGCTGCCTTCCGAGCGCACCTCCCGGCTCGTCAGCCCGTCGATCGGCGCGCGCACGTCCGTGTAGGAGAGCTCGAGCTCGGCCGTGCGCAGCGCCGCTTCCGCGGCAGCCACGGCCGCCCGCGCCGTCTCGTATGCCGCGACCGCGTTGTCGCGATCCCGCTGGCTTGCGAGCCCCTGATCGAACAGCGGCAAGATGCGATCGTGCTCGCGCTCGGCTTGTCGCAAGTTGGCCTGCTGCAAGCCGAGCTCGGCGCGTGCGCGCTCGACGTTCGCCCGAAACGGCGCCGGGTCGATCCTGAACAGCACCTCGCCGGCTTTGACCGGCGCCCCTTCGTCGTACAGCCGCTTGAGCAGGATGCCCGAGACCCGTGCCCGCACCTCGACCTCGCGGACGCCGTGGAGCTCTGCGGCATACTCGAGCGCGAGCGGAAGCTCACCGGCGCGCACTTCCAGAGAGGTGACCGGGACGCGGGGCTGGGCCGCCTGCTGGGCGGCCGGCTGCTCGCAAGCGGTGAGCCACGGGATCGCGAGCAGCGCTGCGCCGGCGGCGCCCCACGCAGCCCTATTCTTGCTCGGCACGGAAAAGCTCCTTCGCGAGGGGGGCGGCATGATACCAAAAGTGACTGCGGTCCTTCATCGCGGTTCGCGCCCCCTTAGTCGCTCGGGGAGAAGTCTTTTCGACAGTCGGTAGAGGTCCAAGTTGGCCTCGACGAAATCCCAGGCCTCTCGCTCGCGACGCGCGCTGCTGAGCAGGTAGCCGACACGCGTCATCCGTTCCCTGCCCCATTGCTGCACGACGTGGTAGTACTCGTGCAGGACGTGGCGGTCGAGCGCGAAGAACACGTCCTCGGCAATGTTCGTATAGATGCGCTCGGGCCGCGTCACCGAGCCGACGCGCGCGCCGATCAGCATCAGGTGGGCGTGCACGTACCAGGGTCGATACACGACCGCGATTCGATCGACTTCCGATCGGCCGAAGAGACGTCCGAGCGCGGCGAGGACGTCCGGCGGGACGGTGTAGCGCGTGCCCGACGGAATGCGGCCGGGAGCGCGGAGGCGCTGCTCAACGCTCGGCGATCTCGATCGCACGGAACTCGACGATTCCGGTCTCCGCCTGGATGCCGATGTAGCCGGTAGGGTTCACGATGTCGGACGCTTCGGTCAACTGGACGCCGTTCAGCTTCACGGTGAGCGACTCTCCAACCATGTCGATCTCGAGCGTCTGCCACTCGCCGGTGCCCGTGGACGTGCGTTCCGCGAGCGCCTCGTCGAAACGCATGTCGCCGGAAGGGCGGCCGTGGCGAAAAATGCCCCCTACCGGCGGGAAGCGGCTCTCGCCGACGGGGTTGCGCAGCTGCACTTGATAGCTGTTGCTCGGCCAGCCGCGGCCGAACGTGCCGTCGGCGACGGCGCGAACGAAGATGCCGCTGTCGGCGTCGTCGGTCACGAAACGGAACTCGACGCGCAGCCGGAAGTCGTCGTACTGCCCGGCCGAACGCAGCCAGCCGCGCGGCGCCGCCACCCGGAGCACGCCGTCGCGCACGTCGACGTCCGCGCCGTTCTCGACGATCCATCCGCCAAGCGTTCCGTCGAACAACGAGACCGGCTGCGCGCCGGCCCCTCCGGCCGCGACGGCCGCCGACAGCGCGAGGAGCCCGGCGGCGATTCGTGAAGCGGGCGCTCGCTCGGATTCTCGCAGCGCCTTTTCCGGCCGAAGTCGACCGCTCAGGCCGCCGCCTTTCGTCGCCATTCGACTCCCGCCTCCAGCGCGTCGAAATATTCCGCCGTCAGGCGGAGCTGCTCGTCCGCCGATTCCGCGCGGCAAACGACCTCCCGGAAAGCGGCGTTCTCCGCACGGTCCTTCGCGTACCAGCCGAGATGCTTGCGCGCGACGCGCACTCCGGTCTCCTCACCGTAAAACTCGTGCAGCGCGCGGACGTGCCCGAGCAGGATGTCGCGGATCTCGCGAAGCGGTGGCTCCGGGAGCAACGTGCCGGTGGACAGGAAATGGCCGATCTCGCGGAAGATCCACGGACGCCCCTGCGCGGCGCGGCCGAGCATCAGCGCGTCCGCCTGCGTCGCCCGCAGCACGGCTGCTGCCTTCTCGGGCGAGTCGATGTCGCCGTTCGCGACGACGGGTATCCGCACGACCTGCTTGATCGCCGCGATCGTCTCGTACTCGGCCTCGCCGGTGTAATGCATGTCGCGCGTGCGGCCGTGCACGGCCAGCATCGCGATGCCCGCCTGCTCCGCGATCCGCGCGATCCGCAGGCCGTTGCGGTGTTGAGAATCGAAGCCGGTACGAATCTTCAGCGAGACGGGAACGTCGACGGCCGCGACGACTGCGTCGAGGATGCGTCCGACGAGCGCCTCGTCGCGAAGCAGGGCCGACCCGGCCCAGGCGTTGCAAACCTTCTTCGCCGGGCAGCCCATGTTGATGTCGATGATCTCGGCGCCCTGATCCACGTTCCGCCGCGCGGCCTCGGCCAGCGCTTGCGGCTCGGCGCCGGCGATCTGCACCGCGACCGGCGCCGGCTCGCCGGCGTGATCCATGCGCCGGCGGCTCTTCGGCGTGTGCCACAGCCGCGGATCGGCCGTCGTCATCTCCGACACGGCGTAGTCCGCGCCGAGCCGCCTGCACAGCAGCCGGAACGGCTTGTCGGTCACGCCCGCCATCGGCGCGAGCATCAGCGGCGGCGGTGCCCGGCGTGCATCCGGTGCGCTCGCTGCCGGGCCCGCATCCGGTGCGTGCGGTGCCGGGCACGGGCACGCGGCGCCGCGCCCTACTGCGAGCAGAAGTGCAAGACGCTCACGTCCGGCACCGGATGCACGGAACGCATGTCCGGCACCGTTCATTTGGCGGTCACATTCCGTCGATGACGGCGTTGAAGGTCGGGCTGGGGCGCATTGCCTTGGCCACGAGGACCGGGTCCGGATGATAGTAGCCGCCGATGTCGACCGGGTGCCCCTGCACGGCGGTGAGCTCCGCGACGATCTTCGCCTCGTCGCGCTCGAGGCGCTCGGCGATCGGGGCGAAAGCCGTGCGGAGGCCCGGGTCCGACGTCTGGTCCGCGAGCGCGCGCGACCAGTAGAGCGCGAGGTAGAAGTGGCTGCCGCGGTTGTCGAGCCCCCCGAGCTTGCGTGCCGGCGACTTGTTGTTCTCGAGGACCAGGCCGTTCGCGCGGTCCAGGGCCTCGGCGATCACCAGCGCGCGGCCGTTCCCGGTCTTGCGGCCCAGATCCTCGATCGAGACCGCCAGCGCGAGAAATTCGCCGAGCGAGTCCCAGCGAAGGTAGTTCTCCGCGAGGAACTGCTGCACGTGCTTCGGCGCCGAGCCGCCGGCGCCGGTCTCGTACAGCCCGCCCCCGGCGAGCAGCGGCACGATCGACAGCATCTTCGCGCTCGTGCCGAGCTCGAGGATCGGAAAGAGATCCGTGAGGTAATCGCGCAGCACGTTGCCGGTGACCGAGATCGTATCCTCGCCGCGGCGCACCCGCGCGAGCGTCGCCCGCATCGCGTCTATCGGCGACATGATCGTGATGTCGAGCCCGGACGTGTCGTGCTCGGCCAAGTAGCGGCGCGTCTTCTCGATGATGTTGCGGTCGTACGCACGCTGCTCGTCGAGCCAGAAGATCGCGGCCGCGCCCGTGGCGCGAGCGCGGCTCACGGCGAGCTTGACCCAGTCGCGCACGGCGACGTCCTTCGTCTGGCACATTCGCCAGATGTCGCCCGCCTCGACCGCGTGCTCGGTCAGCACCCGGCCGTCGGCGTCGAGCACGCGCACCGTACCCGGCGTCGAAATCTCGAACGTCTTGTCGTGCGACCCGTATTCCTCGGCCTTCTGCGCCATCAGCCCGACGTTCGCCACGTTGCCCATCGTGCGCACGTCGAAGGCGCCGTGTTGCTTGCAGTCATCGATCACGGCCTGATAAATCCCCGCGTAGCAGCGGTCCGGGATCATGGCCTTCGTGTCGTGCAAGCGGCCGTCCGGACCCCACATCTTGCCCGACGATCGGATGGCGGCCGGCATCGAAGCATCGATGATCACGTTGCTCGGCACGTGCAGGTTCGTGATGCCCTTGTCCGAGTCGACCATCGCGAGCGGCGGCCGCTTTCGATAGACCGCGCCGATCTCTTCCTCGATGGCCGCACGTTTCTCCCGCGGAAGGCTCTCGATCTTCGCGTAGACGTCGCCGATGCCGTTGTTCGGCTCCACGCCGAGCTCGTCGAAAAGCGTTGCGTACTTCTCGAACACGTCCCGATAGTAGACGGTGACCGCATGCCCGAACATGATCGGGTCGGAGACCTTCATCATCGTCGCCTTGAGGTGCAGGGACAGCAGCACTCCTTGCGACTTGGCGTCGTCGATCTCCTTCTCGTAGAACGCGCGCAGCTCGCGGCAGCTCATCACCGCGGCGGCGATGGTCTCCCCGTCGAGCACTTCGACGCGATCCTTCAGCACGTGCTTTTCGCCGCTCGCGTCGGTCAGCTCGATTCTGAGCTCGCCGGCCTTCTCCAGGACCGCCGACTGCTCGCTCGAGTAGAAATCGCCGCGGCTCATGTGCGCGACGTGCGACTTCGAGTCGGGGCTCCACTCGCCCATCGAGTGCGGATGGTTCTTCGCATACTGCTTGACGGCCGCCGCCACGCGCCGGTCGGAGTTGCCTTCCCGTAGCACCGGGTTGACCGCGCTGCCGAGCACCTTCGCGTAGCGCTCCTTGATGCGCCTTTCCTCGTCGTTTCGCGGCTCCTCCGGATAATTCGGAAGCGCGTAGCCCTGCCCCTGCAGCTCCTTGATCGCGGCAGTAAGCTGCGGAACGGACGCGCTGATGTTCGGCAGCTTGATGATGTTCGCGTCCGGCGTTTGCGCGAGCTCGCCGAGCTCCGCGAGATCGTCGGGCCGCCGCTGCTCCGGCGTGAGGAAATCCGGGAACGCTGCGAGCGTTCGTCCGGCGAGCGAGATGTCGCGCGTCTCGACAACCACGTTCGCGGCCTTCGTGAACGCCTGCACGATCGGAAGCAACGAGTACGTGGCCAGCGCCGGCGCCTCGTCCGTGAGCGTATAAATGATCTTTGCGGTCGTCATGCCTGTTTCACGTCCTCGTCATGCGCGCCGGACGATCGGACGCCCGGCGGAGCCGGCCATTATAGGGGCCGCGCCCGCTCGGAGCAGCCCGCGCCCCTCCCGAGCGCTTTCGAGCAGGCGCTCGAGCCTCGATACGGTCGCCGCCGGCGTTTCCCGTTGCGCGACTTTCTGATATACCGAATCGTCGGCCCGAGCCCGTCGCGCTCGACACGAAGGAGACGCAAGATGACGCGCATTCTCCTGTCAGCCCTGGGCGGCGCCGTTTGCGGCGCGCTCGGCGTTTACGCGTTGCTGCCCGACCGTGGCGGCGCGCATCCCACAAGAGGCGCGCCCGCAATGGATCTCGGCGATCGCGCGGGCCTATGCCCAAGCCGACCCGCAGCGGCGCGCGGCTGGGTCATGAGCCTCCCGGCCGGCGAAGAGCGAGACGGCGCGCTCGCGGCTTTGCTCTCGGCGGCCGCCAGTAGCGACGACGACGTCGACCGCGGCGTCCTGTCGGCCTTCAGCTCGGATGCGCGCCGGCAGCAGGCGATGGTGAGCGTCATCGCGCAGCTCGCTCTGCGGCGGCCCGAGGCGGCAAGAGCGATGCGCGACGAGCACGTATCTGACCCGGCGCTTCGCGCGCGCGCCGAAGCGCTGCTCGAGCGCAATGCCGACATCGGCCGGTACCGCACGGTCGACGAGCTTCGCGCCGGCTTCGCTCTCCAACCCGTCGTGTCGCCCTGAGCACCGTCATGCCGCGCGCGCACGGCGCTTGCGCCGCCCCGAGCCTTTGCCCGCCGTGGACGTGATCACGCTCGCGTTCGCGATCCTGTTCACGGCGATGACCGCGGTCGTGGTGCCCGTTTACGTCGTGAACTACGGCCCTTCGAACTTCCTGTGGTTCTCCGACATCGCGCTGATCGGCGTGCTCGCCGCGCTGTGGCTCGAGAACGCGTTCATCGCGAGCATGATGGCGCTTGCGGTCCTGCTGCCCGAGGTGCTGTGGGTCGTGTCGTTTCTGTCGGGTCTTTTCTTCGGCAGGACGGTGTCGACGTTGGCCGCGTACATGTTCGACCCGGGCATACCACGCTATTTGCGCGCCCTTTCGCTGTTCCATCTCGCGCTGCCGCCGGCGCTTCTGTGGCTGCTGCACCGCTACGGCTACGATCCGCGGGCGCTCGCCGCGCAGACCGTCGCCGCGTGGATCGTGCTGCCGGCCAGCCTCGCCTTCGCGCCGCCGGAGAAGAACGTCAATTGGGTGCGGGGATTCGGCCATCCGCCGGCGAGCCCGCTGCCGGCCCGTTGGCATTTCTGGGCGATGATGCTCGCCTACCCGCTGCTCGTTTACGTGCCGACGCACTTCTTGCTGTCGGCCGTGTTCGGCTAGTCCGCGCGGCGGCTCCGCGACGGCGGCCTCCCGCCGAGGCGGGCACGGAACGGCCCGCGCCGCTGGAAGGCTGTGGGGCGACCCGGGGGCCGTCAGCCCGCGGCGGGCTTCGGCTTGCGCGTCTGCGTGAGCTGCACGCGACCGCGCTTCGGCGAACGCCGCTCGTTCAACGCGACGACGATCTCCTGGAGCGACGCCTTGATCGCCGCGAGGCTGCCTTGCCGGTAGCCCGTGATCGTGTTCGTGCCCTGGGCGATCCGGTAGCTGAACCAGTCGTTACCTTCGCTGCCATCGGGCGGCGGGCTGCGTTCCACGGACACGAGCTCGAAGGGCTCGTCGTTCGGCGTGCGCCCGCTCATTCGATCGACACCACGTGGATGTCGAACTTCAGGCTGCGGCCGGCAAGCGGGTGGTTGAAGTCGAGCACGACCTTGTCGTCGTTCACCTCGTGAACCCGGATCGGCCCATCGTAGCCCTCCGCGCTCAGCTGCGCCCCGACCCGCCGCGCATTCTCCGGGATTTGCTCGGCCGGCACCTCGCGGAACGCCTCGGGCCGCACCTCGCCGTATGCCTCGTCGGCCGCGAGCGTGATTTGCTTGCGCTGGTCGACGTCGAGCCCTTCGAGCTCCCGCTCGAGCGCGGGCAGCAGCTGGTTCTCGCCGTGAACGTACCTGAGCGGCTCGCCGTCCTCGTTGCTCTGCACGACGGAGCCGTCCTCGAGCCTGAGCGTGTACCTGAAGGCGACTGTTTTCCCTGCTTCGATCATCGATCTCCCTCCTCCATGCGCGCGGCGGCGCGAGAAGAAAGCGACGGCCGGTGGCCGGGCCGCCGCGGGCGTTCACGACCCTCGTTCCTCCGGGTCGAGCTGAGGGTGAAGCGCAGGGCGGACGAGCGAAATCGGCTGGCTTCGACGCTCGGAGGAAGCGGCGTGCGCCGCAGCGCACGGCACGAGGACGGGAACTCGGATTTACCAGCCAGAATAACAGCCCGCGGCGCGGGGCCGCAAACGGGGCCGAGTCGTGCGATCGGCCGCCTCTCTCGGCATCGGGATGCCGGCTGGGGGACGCCGCCGCCCCGGGGGACGCCCGTGTGGGGCCGCCGCAACGCGCGAGCCGGCCCGCTGGTCCCCCGCGGCCCGACGCGGCGAGGGCGAGCGCGCCCTCGCCGCTCGCCTGCGCGAGCGGCGTTCTCTATACTCGAAACGCCTGCCGAAGAACGCTTCGAACGAGCCAGAGGGGAAGCCGATGCCAGTTGCGATTCATCCGGCCGTCGACGGCGGCCTGAAGCCGGCCGCGGAAAACTTCGCCGGCGGCACGCTTCGTTGCCATTGCGCGACCGACAAGGTCGAGGTCGCGATCACGGGGCAGTGCGCGCACAACCACGTCTGCGGGTGCACGAAGTGCTGGAAGCCCGCCGGCGCGCTGTTCTCGCAGGTCGCGGTGGTGCCGCGCGAGAACCTCCGCGTCACGAAGAACGAGGGCAAGCTCCAGGCCGTCGATCCCGGCGCGGTGATCAAGCGCTACGCGTGCCGCGACTGCGGCGTGCACATGTACGGGCGCATCGACGACACGAATCACCCGTTCTACGGGCTCGACTTCATCCATGTCGAGCTGTCCGACGAGCCGGGGTGGGCACCGCCGGAATTCGCCGCGTTCGTCTCGTCCATCATCGAATCCGGGACCGATATCTCGGAAATGGGCGCGGTGCGAGCGCGGCTCAGGGAGCTCGGCCTCGAGCCCTACGACTGTCTGTCGCCGCCGTTGATGGATGCGATCGCGACGCATACGGCGAAGCGGTCGGGCGCGCTCGCGGCCTGACGCCGACTGACGGGCGGCCGCCGGGGAACCGCCCGCTCCCCGGCCCGACGTCTCCGCGCCCCTGCCGCGTGTGGCCACCGGCACGGCGACGCGGCGGCGCCGTCCTCACATCGTCGCGTCCTGCAGCTCGTCCGACATGCCGTCCTCGTAGCTGCTCCAGCCCGAGAGCATGCCGTACGGGACACGGTCGAGAACGGCCTCGATGCGGCGGATCTCGCCGTTCGTGATCTTGAACATCTCCGCGATGTACCACGTCCACGGCTGCACCGGTCCCGCCGTGACGGTTCGGCCGTTCGGGGTCGTGAACGTGCGCGTATCGCCGCCGGAGTGGTCGAAGAACACGAAGCTGAACACGAGCCCGCGCTCGCGGTCGACCGCGACGAAACGACGGTCGCGGATGCGGTTCACGAAGTGCAGCAGTCCGGATTCGAACTGCTCCCGGCAGCTCCACTGGGCCGAGTAGCCGGTCGCAGTGCGGGGATCGGGGCGCGTCTCGCCCGGCGGCGTCGGCACGTTCGTCGTCTGCCTGCCGTTCTCGATCCGGTTGCAATCGTCGGCGAACGGATACTCCCCCTTGCCGTCGTTCTGCTGCATGCCGGTGAAGTACATGTTCGCCGTACGCATCAGATCCATCCGCGACATGCGCTCGCGCTCCGGCACCGCCTCGAGGAACAGCGGATCGGGCTTGCCGAGGGCCTCGACCCGCGCCGCCGCCTCCTCGTTGCGCACGACCATCTGCTCGGCCTCGGCGATCGCGCCGTCCTCGATCTTCAGCCGCAACGCGATGATCGCCGGCGTCTCCTGCGCGGGGTCGCGATGGTCCTCGTTGATCGTGCCGATGAATGCGACCTGACCTGCCTCGACGTCGGTCACGAAGAGACGATAGGTGCCCTTCGACTTCATCGTGTTCCACAGCCCGTCGCCGAGCTCGAGCTGCTGTCCGTGCTCGGTGAACCTCGCGTCGGGAGTGAACGGCACGGCCGACACGTCGTCGTCGATCATCGCGTCGAGGTAGCGGTCCACGAAGCCTTCGAGGCAACTGCGATCGCAGCCGGCGGTCTGCGCCGGCGCGCCGACGGCGGCGAGCGCCAGGCCCGCGCCGAGCAGTCCGATCGCGGCCGTTCTGATGGATTCCGCCCCCGCCGTCGTTCTCATCGATTCGCCCCCTCGTCGTATTGTTGTCGTTCTCTCCGAGCCGCTCAGGATCGGCGTGCGGCTCCGCGGACGCTACACTACTCCGTCAGATAGCGCTCGAGCATATCGCGCACGAAGCGCCGCGATGCTTCCGGATCGTAGGGCTCGCCGTCGTTCAACGCCTGTGCGTAGTCGAACATGCGCGCGAACAGCGGCTGCCCGTCCACTTCGTCCGCGAGCCGGAAGGTGTCGCTCTGCCGATAGACGTCGCGCCACGCGTCGCGGACGTCGCTCCAGAACGCGCTCGTGCTCTGCCAGTACTCCTCTCCGGCGGAGAAATCGAAGTCGACGATGCGCTCGTACCGGCTCACGCCGACCTCCCGCGCGAGCACTTCCGCGGGTGAGCCGTCGGGCCCGAGATCGACCTTGAGGTTGTCCTCCTCCTGGACCCAGCCGGTCGGCGTGATCGTGTGCCGGTTCGTGCCGATCAGCACGTCGTAGTCGTCGCGGACGCTCGATTCCCGCCGCGGCAGCGGCCGCCAGGTCTCCTCGCTCGTCCAGGCGGAGTAGTTCGCGCGATGCACCCAGTCGCCGATCGCTTCGTACCGCGGCGAATCGTCGACGTTATACACCGCCTGCGACCACTTGCCCTCGACGTCGTCCTCCGAAAGCATGCGGCGGCGCCAGCGCCCGTCACCGACGTAGGTGTGCAAGTCACGATCCTCGTAGCGCCACTCCTGGCGCCAATGCTTCTGGACGACGGGGCCGCGGATCGTACCGTCCGGCTCGACGAACTGCATCACGATGACGTGCTGCAGGCTGATGACGTCCTCGCTGTCCTCGAGGACGAAGACATACTCCGTAGCCCACGACTGATACGGCCGCGACGGACCGTAGTCCTCGGTGAAGCCGGTGGTTTCGATGAAGTCGAACGTCGTGCGATAGTGTCCCGCCATTGCCAGGATCGCGCGTCGGTCGCGCTCGAAGTCGCTCAACGAAGGCTCGCGCAGCGCCTCCCACGCTTCGCTCGTTCCCTCGAGCAGCTCGACCTCGGGGCCCGTCGTCGTGCCGCCCCGCGGCTTCATCGCCGCATCGTCGGTGAAAAGCCAGCTGAACGTGTACTGCCTGACGTCGTCGTCGGCCGTGACGGCTCCGGCCGCGAGCAGCCCCGCGACGATCGAAACGAGCTTCGCGCGCCGGCTAATCATCGGCATTTGCTTCCGTTGCTATCGAAACCTCCTCGGGCCAACCGATGCGCCCCGCCAACGGCAGCTTGACGGCGAGATCGAGCGGGTCGACGCCGAACGTGAGCCCGAGCACGTTCAGCTCCAAGCCCTCCTCGACGCCGACGAGAATGCCGAGGACGCCGAACAGGTTGAGTTGAAAGCCGCTGCCGCTCGGGCTGCGGGCGATGAGCTTGGCGCCGAGATAGTCCTTGCCGATCGCGGTCGGCGGAAGGTCGGCACGGAGCTCTGGAACGGCGCGCAGCACGTGCGCCGTGAACGTGTTCGAATTCGGCCCCGGCCAGACGTGGTAGCGATCCGCGTACGGATAGCTCGCGACCGCCGCCTCCACTTTTTCGATCGCGGCGGCGGCCGCGTCGCCGCGGAGCTCCGCGATCAGCTCCGGAGCGTTGCCGAACCAACGCGAGTCCGGGGGACGATTGCCGATCGCGACGGACGTGCCGGTGCGTCGCATGCGCCAGCCGTTCACCTCGTAAACGGTATAGCTCGGGGCTCCGCGAGGCTTGACGGCGACCCACGTATGCACGCCGAAGTAGCCGCGCCATCGCACGGCGCGCGCGGCATAGACCTGGACGACGGGGTCGGGAACGGCGAGAGGATCCGGCGCAAGGCCGACCGGAGCGCGGCTCGCGGTGCGCCAGTCCCCGCCCGACGCGTCTTGCTCCTTGTCGACGTATGCCAAGCCGAAGAGCAGCGCGGGAACCGCACAAAGCCACGTTGCACGCGCTCTCGTCATGTCGCTGACGAAGATAGACCGCATGCAAAGTCTCGGCAAGCGCGGGCCTCCACTGACGCGGCGGCCGACATGCCGGCACGCGGCAGGGAAAACCGCGGTGGACACGGCGCCCGGCCCGCCGAGAGCACGTGCCGATCGCCGGATGAAACGGGAAGGCGAGCCCGGCGGGCTCGCCCCCGAGCCTCGGTCAGTTCTTCTTGCTCTTCTTCAGCTTGAACACCGAGTTGCCGTAGTAGTCGACCATCGCCTTCTCCAGCGCGCGCAGATGCGGCGACGACTGCTTGAAGATGTCGAAGTCGATCTCGATGTGCTTTCTGCGGCGATCCTTCGTGTCCGGCACGAGCTTCAAGATGCCGCCCGGCGCCGCCTCCGACGTCAGCGAGAACACGATCCGCGATACGGACGTGTACGGGATGCCGAGCTTCTGTGAGAGTGATTTCATCGAATGCGGCTTCCCGTCGATCGCCGCATCGATCACCTCCAGCGCGACGAGGACTTCGGCCAACGTTCCATGACGGCCCGATTTGTGAAACACCGTCAACAGCGCGATCGCCGCCTTCCGCACTCCGTTCGAGTCGAACAGCGCCTTCGAGGTCGACCGCCGCTGTTGAGTGGATGCTCCTACAGATACATTATCCCTAGTCACGGTAACTCCATGTCGTCTCGACCATAAAAAGAATGCGAATGATACGCGGGTGGGACGCGATGCTCAAAACCGGACGGTCCGGTACACGTAGCCCCCGAGGCGATTGGAGTCCCGATGCGGGTAAAAAGTTGCAGTGATCTTAAGGGAAAAGACTATTCCGAGGCCGGCGGGAGAAGGTCCAGCGCCTGCAACAGCTCGGCATCGACGTGCCCGTCGGCGACGAGACCGTTCGCGCGTTGCCAGCGGCTGACCGCGCGACGCGTGGCCGAGCCGACGAGCCCGTCCGGTTCACCGCTGTCGTAGCCGAGCGCGTTCAGCTTGCGCTGCAGCGCTTCGATCCGATCGCGCGTGAGCGGCGGACCTTCCGGCGGCGCGACGCGCAGCGGCGGTGCGCCGGCGATCCGGTCGGCGAGGTGGCCGACGGTGAGCGCGAAGAACTCCGACGGGTTCCAGCGCATCAGCGCCTCGAAATTCTCGTACACCAGAAAAGCCGGCCCTTCGTGCCCCGAAGGCACGAGCAACGCGGCAGTGTGCCGAAGCGCCGGCACCGGAGCGCCATCTGCGGTGACGACCCCGAGGCGCCGCCACGCGTCGAGCGCCTGCGGCCGATCGCGGCCGGCGAGCGTGTAGTCGAAGCCTTCCGGCAGCACCACCTCCCGCCCCCATCTCCAGCCTTCGCGCCAGCCGAGCGCGCGGAGAAATTCCGCGGCCGAAGCGAACGCGTCTGCGAGGCTGCCCCAAAGGTCGACGACGCCGTCGCCGTCGCCGTCGACGCCGTGCTCGAGATACACGGACGGCATGAACTGCGTCTGTCCCATCGCGCCCGCCCACGACCCGATCATCGTGTCGGGCGAAATGCCGTCGTCCACGATCCGCAGCGCGTTGACGAACTCGGTGGTGAAATACCCGCTGCGACGTGCGTCGCACGCGAGCGTCGCGAGCGAATCGAAGACGGGGACGTCGCCGAGGATCTGCCCGTAGCCCGTCTCGAGGCCCCACAAGGCGACGAGATACTGCGGAGCGACGCCGTGTTCCGCGGCGATGTCGCGAAGCAGCGACGCGTTCCGCCGCAGCAGCTCGCGACCGGTCGCGACACGGCGCGCCGTAACGCGCCGGCCGAAATACGTGGCGAAGGTCTCGACGAACTCCGGCTGGTTGCGATCGGCGCGTACGACCCGCGGGAGCGGCCGCACGGTCGGCAGCACCTTCTCCGTGGTGGCCGGCGATATTCCGTGCCGCTCGGCCTCCGCTTCGAGCCGCGCGAGGCACTGCTCGAAGTCGCCTTGTGCGGCCGCGAGCCCCGGCACGCCCGCGAGCGCGAGAAGCGCGGCGACCGCCGCTCTCGTCCTTGGCCGTGTGTTCATCGTCCTGCTTTACAGAATGTTGCGCCGGCGGCCTATACTGACATCAACCGCCGCATTTGCAACGCCTTCGAGTCCGGCGGAACCCGCCCGCACGCCGGCGCGGAAGGGTAGCGACATAAGCGGATCCACGCGCCCTGCCCTCCGATCCGCTCGCGCCGTCCTGCCGACGCTCGCATTTTGTGACGGAGTTCACGTTATACTGGCCCCCTCCGCATAAGGTCATGGAAAAGGATCGGTGCGAGGCCTCGTCGTCGTCCTGTTGGGCGTTTTGCTTGGAAGCTGCTCGACGCCCCCCACGGTGCTGGAACAAATCCTTCGGCTCGGTGAGCTCCGAGTCGTGACGACGAACAGTCCGGCCACGTTCTACTACGGCTCCGAGGAAGCCCGCGGCATCGAGTACGAGCTCGCCCTCGGCTTCGCGGAGAAGCTCGGCGTGGATCTCGAGATCGTCACCGAGAATGGCCTCGGCGACCTCCTGCCGAGCGTCGCGAGCCACGATGCGCACATCGCCGCCGCCGCCGTCATGGTTACGGACGAGCGCGAGCGTCTCGTGAGCTTCGGTCCGCCGTATCACCGCGCGGCGCAGCTCGTCATCTACCGGCGCGGCGCGCATCGTCCGCAAACCATTGCCGACCTCGTCGGCGGCCGAATCGAGGTGCTCGCCGGGTCCGTGCATGCGGCGATGCTCGAGGCAGCTCGCGCGGAGCACCCGAAGCTGCTTTGGCGCGAGGATCCGCGTGCGAGCATCGAGGATCTGATCCGCCGCGTTCACGAAGGCGTGATCGACTACACGATCGTGCCGTCGAACGCGTACGGGCTTCTGCGGCACTCTTACCCCGAGGCGCGCGCCGCGTTCCGCGTCGGCGGCACCTACGACATCGCGTGGGCGCTGCCGAAGGGCGCGGATCGGCTTCGCGAGCAGATCGCGGCGTACTTCGCGGAGATCGAGGCGACCGGCGAGCTCGACAGGATTCTCGACCGCTACTACTTCGCGTCGCGCGGCTTCGATTACGTCGGCTCGCGGGCGTTTCTGCGGCATATGGAGCAACGTCTGCCGAAATACCGCCAGTACTTCGAGGAAGCCGAGCGCGCCACGGGCATCGACTGGCGCGTGCTCGCGGCGATCGGCTACCAGGAATCGCATTGGAACCCGCAGGCGGTATCCCCGACCGGCGTACGCGGCATCATGATGCTGACGGAGCAAACCGCGGCGATGGTCGGCGTCGACGATCGCAGCGATCCCCGTGAAAGCATCTTGGGCGGCGCACGGTACTTCAAGCGAGTGCTCGCGAAGATCCCCGAGCGCATTCCGGAGCCGGATCGAACGTGGCTCGCGATGGCTGCCTACAACATCGGCTTCGGCCATCTCGAGGACGCGCGCATCCTCACGGAGATGCAGGGCGGCGACCCGGACCGGTGGGACCACGTCCGCGAGCGCCTGCCGCTGCTCACGCGCAAGGAGTGGTACTCGCGAGTGAAACGCGGCTACGCGCGGGGCAACGTTCCGGTCGTCTACGTCGACAACATCCGCCGCTATCACGAGATGCTGATGTGGCTCGCGGACCGCCAGATGGTCTCCGAGTATCGCGAGCCGGCCGCGCGCTCGAGCGGCACCGGCTGACCTCGCGCGTCGTACGTGTCCCGCAAATACCTGTACATGATGCTTGCCGGGACCGCCGTGAACCCGTCCCTGGGGGCTCGCTCCGCGACATCCCTGTCGCGGAGCGTCCCGTCAAGCATCATGTACAGGTATTTGCGGGACGCCAGACTGGCTACGAGCTAGCCGCGTCGCTCCGCGAAGAACGCTTTCAGCAGCGCGGCCGCCTCGCTTTCGAGCACACCCGATGCAACGACGATGCGATGGTTCAGCCGCTCGCTGCGCGCGATGTCGAAGACCGAGCCGCATGCGCCCGCCTTCGGATCGGCTGCCGCGAACACGAGCCGCGCGACGCGGGCGTGCATGAGCGCACCCGCGCACATCGCGCACGGCTCGAGCGTGACGTACAGCGTCGTTCCCGGCAGGCGATAGTTGCCGACGCGCGCCGCCGCCGCGCGCAGCGCGAGAATCTCCGCATGCGCGGTCGGATCGTGGCGCCCGATCGGACCATTGCCTGCTTCGCCGAGCACCGCGCCGTCGGGACCGACCAGCACGGCGCCGACCGGCACCTCGCCTGCCCGCTCGGCCGCTCGCGCGAGCTCGAGCGCGCGGCGCATGAAGCCCTCGTCCGCGCCCGAAGGCCCCGCGGGCTCCGCAATTCCGCCGGCTTCCGACGGGTCCTTCGTATCGATCACGTCTCCGCGCCGCATCTCTCTCGCCTCGGCTCGAGACCACCGCGCATTCGCGCTATGCTCCCGCGTACGTTGCGGTCGCGCTCGGCCGCGAGCAGGATAGCCGAGTTTCGACGAAAGGCTCGAATTCGAGCACAAGCCCCGGGATGCCGTGCCGCGCCCGCGAGGCTAAGGTCGCCCGACGTTACGCCAACCTATCGGGAGACCCACCGTCATGACCACGAGCATCCGCAAGAATCGGGAAGAGGCGCCGCGGCGTCGCCGGCAGAGCGCCCTCGGAGCGCGGAAGAATGCGACCTTCGCAGCGACGGCGAGCGACCCTCGATGGGCCGCGGTCCTCGCACGCGACGCGGAGGCGGACGGACGTTTCTTCTATTCCGTGTCGACGACCGGGATCTACTGCCGGCCGTCGTGCGGAGCGCGCCGCCCGCGGCCCGAGCACGTCCGCTTCCACGCGACGGCCGCCGACGCCGAGCAGGCCGGCTTCAGGCCGTGCAAGCGCTGCGCGCCGCGCGGATCGTCGCCGGATGCTCGCCGCGCGGCGATCGTCGCGGCGGCCTGCCGCCAGATCGAGCGCGCGGAGACGGCCCCGACCCTCGCCGATCTCGCGGCGCGTGCCGGCTTGAGCCCCCATCATTTCCACCGCGTGTTTCGACGGGTCACGGGCGTCACGCCTCGCGAGTACGCGCTCGCGAGGCGCGAGGAGCGCGTGCGCGACGCGCTCGAGGAAGCGGATACCGTGACCGAGGCGATCTTCGACGCCGGCTACGGGTCGGCCGGGCGCTTCTACGCCCGAAGCCGTGACATCCTCGGAATGGCGCCCGCGGAGTATCGCGCCGGCGGCCCGAAGAGCACGATCCGCTTCGCAGTAAGCCGGTGCTCGCTGGGCTCGATTCTCGTGGCCGCGACGGAACGCGGGCTTTGCGCCGTTCAGCTCGGCGACGATGCCGGCGCCCTCGTTCACAACCTCGAGGAGCGCTTTCCGTCCGCGAGCCTCGTCGCCGGCGATGCCGACTTCGATCGGCTCGTGGCCGCCGTCGTCGCCCTTGTCGAGACGCCGCGGGCCGGTCATCGGTTGCCGCTCGACGTGCAGGGCACGGCGTTTCAGCGCCGCGTGTGGCAGGCGCTCGCCGCGATCCCGGTCGGCGAGACGGCGTCCTACGCCGAGATCGCCGCACGCATCGGCGCGCCGCGCGCGGCCCGGGCCGTCGCGGCGGCTTGCGCCGCGAACCCGGTCGCCGTCGCGATCCCGTGCCATCGCGTCGTGCAGCGGGACGGATCGCCCGGGGGCTATCGGTGGGGCGTCGAGCGCAAGCGCGCGCTGCTCGCGAGAGAGGCCGAGGCGCGCGATGCCGGCACGTCGCGTTCGCGGGCGAGGCAGGAGTCGGAAGCCTGAACGAAAGCGACGCAACGGCCGCTTCGGCCTTTCCGGGCGCCGGAGCGGCCGTCCGACATGCGAAAAGCCGGCGCGAAGCCTCGTGCTCCGAACGACGTTCGGATCATTCCCATTCGATCGTCGCAGGCGGCTTTCCGGAGACGTCGTAGACCACCCGCGAGATGCCCGGAACCTCGTTGATGATCCGTCGTGCGACGTGGTCGAGGAATTCGTACGGCAGACGCGCCCATCGTGCCGTCATGAAGTCGACGGTCTCGACGGCGCGCAGCGCGACGACGTAATCGTAGCGGCGTCCGTCGCCCATCACGCCGACCGAGCGGACCGGCAGGAACACGGCGAACGCCTGGCTCACCGTTTCGTAGAGCCCCTGCTCGCGCAACTCGCCGATGAACACGTCGTCGGCCCTGCGCAGGAGATCCGCGAACTCCTTCCGCACGGGCCCGAGAATGCGCACGCCGAGGCCGGGTCCCGGGAACGGGTGCCGGTTGACGAGGCTCGCCGGCAAGCCGAGCTCGACGCCGATCTTGCGCACCTCGTCCTTGAAGAGGTCCCTCAGCGGCTCGATCAGCTTGAGATGCATGCGCTCCGGGAGGCCGCCGACGTTGTGATGCGACTTGATCAGCTCGGCCTTGCCGGTGGCGGCGCCCGCGGACTCGATCACGTCCGGATAGATCGTGCCTTGCGCGAGCCAGCGAACGCCTTCGAGGCGCCGAGCCTCGGCTTCGAACACCTCGATGAAGAGGCGTCCGATGATCTTGCGCTTGTCCTCCGGATCCTCGACGCCTTCGAGCGCCGTCAGGAAGCGCTCCTCGGCGTCGACGCGAATCACGTTCACGCCGAGATGCTCGCGGAACACGTCCATGACCTGATCGCCTTCGTGAAGGCGTAGCAAGCCATGATCGACGAAGACGCAGACGAGCTGATCGCCGATCGCCGCGTGCAACAGCGCCGCGACGACGGACGAGTCGACGCCGCCGGACAACGCGAGAAGGACCCGATCGCGGCCGACCGCCGCCCGGACGCGCTCGACGTGCTCCGCGATGATGTTGCGCGGCGTCCAGACCGGCGGGCAGCCGCAGACGTCGCGCACGAAGCGCTTCAGGATCTCGAAGCCTTGCTCGGTGTGCGTGACCTCGGGGTGGAACTGCAGCCCGTAGATTCTGCGCCGCGGATCGGCCATGCCGGCGAGCGGGGAGTTCCTCGACTCGGCGATCCGGACGAATCCGTCCGGCAGACTTTCGACGCGATCGCCGTGGCTCATCCAGACCTTGAGCGTGCGATCTCGGCCGCCGATGCCCGCGAGCAGCCCGTCTTCGCCGGTGACGACGACCTCCGCGTAGCCGTACTCACGGTGGGCCGACGGCTGCACGACGCCGCCGAAGCGGGCCGCGAGCGCCTGCATGCCGTAGCAGATGCCGAGAACCGGCACGCCGGCCTCGACGACGGCATCGGCGACGGTGGGCGCACCGGTACCGGCGGCGGAATCGGGACCGCCCGAAAGGATGATCCCCGCGGGCCGGAACGACGCGATCGCATCGTCCGACACGTCGTGCGCATAGATCTCGCTGTAGACGCCCGCCTCGCGCACGCGGCGCGCGATCAGCTGGGTGTACTGCGAGCCGTAGTCGAGGATCAGAATCCTACATTCCATCGCCGTCCCAAACCGGAAAAGGTGTCAGACACCTTTTTGCTGCGAAAAAAGGTGTCTGACACCTCTTTCGGGCACCCTTTTCGCGGATACCGCCGCGGCCTATTCGACGCGGTAGTTCGGCGCTTCCTTCGTGATCGCGACGTCGTGGACGTGGCTCTCGCGCCGCCCGGCGGCCGTGATACGCACGAAGCGCGGGCGCGTGCGCATCTCCTCGATGTTGCCGCACCCCGTGTAGCCCATCGCGGCGCGCAACCCGCCGATCAGCTGGTGCACGATCGCGACGAGGCTGCCCTTGTACGGCACGCGCCCTTCGATGCCCTCCGGCACGAGCTTCTGAAGCTCCTCGCTCGCATCCTGGAAGTAGCGGTCCGACGAGCCGTGGCGCTGCGACATCGCGCCGAGCGAGCCCATGCCCCGATAGGACTTGTAGGAGCGCCCCTGGTAGAGCTCGACGTCGCCGGGAGATTCCTCGGTGCCGGCGAACAGGCTGCCGATCATCGTCGTGTGGGCGCCCGCGGCGATCGCTTTCGCGATGTCGCCGGAGTAGCGAATGCCGCCGTCGGAGACCACCGGCACGCCGAGATCGGCGACCGCGGCGGCGACCTCGGCGACGGCCGACACCTGCGGCACGCCCACGCCTGCGACGACGCGCGTCGTGCAGATCGACCCCGGCCCGATGCCGACCTTCACGCCGTCCGCGCCGGCCTCCGCCAGGGCCCTCGCGGCCTCGGCCGTGACGATGTTGCCGGCGATGAGCTGCAAGTCGGGATAGCTGCTCTTGATCTCGCGGACGCGATCGATGACGCCCACGTGATGACCGTGAGCGGTGTCCACGATCACCACGTCGACGCCCGCTTCGACCAGCCGTGACACGCGCTCCTCGGTATCGATCCCGGTGCCGACGGCCGCGCCGACCCGCAACGCCCCGTTCACATCCTTGCACGCGTAGGGGTAGTCCTTCGCCTTCTGGAAATCCTTCGCGGTGATCATGCCGCGCAGATTGAACGACCCGTCGATCACGAGCACCTTCTCGATGCGATGACGGTGCAGCAGCGTCAGCACCTCGTCCTTGCTCGCGCCTTCGCGCACCGTGACGAGCCGCTCTTTCGGCGTCATGACGGAGGACACGGGCGCGTCGAGCTGCGTTTCGAAACGCAGATCGCGGTGCGTGACGATGCCGACGAGCTCCTCGCCCTCGACGACAGGAACGCCGGAAATGTTCTTCGCCCGCGTGAGGTCGATGACTTCCTTGATCGTCGCCGTGGGGCTCACCGTGATCGGATCGTTGATGATCCCGCTTTCGAACTTCTTCACGCGCCGCACTTGCGCCGCCTGCTCGCGCGGCGACATGTTCTTGTGAATGATGCCGATGCCGCCTTCCTGTGCGAGCGTGATCGCGAGCCGCGCCTCGGTGACCGTGTCCATTGCCGCCGAGACGATCGGAATGTTCAGCGTGAGCGAGCGCGTCAGCGTCGTGCGCAGATCGACCTCGCGGGGCAGGATCTCGGAGTACGCGGGCTCCAGGAGGACGTCGTCGAAAGTGAGCGCCTCGTGACTGATCCGCATAGGGGCTCCATCCGGGGTGGTGGATGAGGCGGGCAGTTTAATGCCCGCAGGAGGCCCGGTAAATGGCCGGTGGCAGCCCTTATACTTGCGCCATGCAAAGCGGAGAGAACCTCGAGCTCGCGTTCGACGAGCAGCGCCGGATCCTGACGGTATCGGCGCTCAATCGCGACGCGCGCCTGCTCGTGGAGCGCACCTTCGGCACGATATGGGTCGAGGGCGAGGTGTCGAACCTGTCGCGCCCGTCGTCGGGGCATCTGTACTGGTCGCTGAAGGATGCGCACGCGCAGGTGCGATGCGCGATGTTCCGTCTCGCCGCGCGCGGGCTCGACTTTCCGCTCGACAACGGCCTGCACGTGCTCGTGCGGGCGCGTGTGAGCTTCTACGAGGCGCGCGGCGAGTTCCAGCTGATCGTCGACTACGTCGAGGAGGCGGGCGAGGGGCTGCTGCGCCGGCGGTTCGAAGCGCTGAAGCGCCGCCTCGCGGCCGAAGGCTTGTTCGACCCGGCCCGCAAGCGCAAGCCGCCGCGCGTGCCGCGCCGGATCGGCGTCGTCACGTCGCCGACAGGGGCCGCGCTCCGCGACGTGCTGACCGCACTGCGGCGGCGCTTCCCGGCCGTCGACGTCCTGATCTATCCGACCAGCGTGCAAGGCAACGGCGCCGCACAGGAGATCGTGCGCACGCTCGAGCTCGCCGATCGCCGCCGCGAATGCGACGTGCTGATCCTGACGCGCGGCGGCGGCTCGCTCGAGGACCTCTGGGCGTTCAACGAGGAGATCGTGGCCCGCGCGGTCGCCGCGGTCGGCATTCCGATCATCGTCGGCGTCGGTCACGAGACGGATTTCACGATCGCCGATTTCGCCGCGGATCTGCGCGCGCCGACGCCGTCACAGGCCGCGGAGCTCGCCGTGCCGGATTGTACGGAGTGGCGGAGGCGCCTCGCGCGGATCGCGGCGCATCTCGAGCGCGGGGCGCGGCGGCGCGTGCAATCCGACGCGCAGCGCCTGGCCGCGCTCGCTCACCGGCTCTACCGCTGCCACCCCGGCGTGCCGCTGCGTCAGCTGGCACAGCGCGGGGACGAGCTCGAGACGCGGTTGCGGCGCGCCCTCGAGCGGGCGCTCGCCGAGCGGCAGGCGCGCGTCGCGCGGCTCGCCGCCGCCGTTGCCGCCGCGAATCCGAAGCATCGCGTGGCGGCCGCCGCGCAGCGCCGGCGCTTCGCGACCGAGCGCCTCGAGCGGGCGATCGGGCGCCGGATCGAGCGCCTCTCCCACCGCCTCGCGATCACGGAGCGGACGCTGCGCTCGTTGAGCCCGCTCGCGACGCTCGATCGCGGCTACGCGATCGTCTCGCGCCGCGACGACGGCTCGCTGATCACGCAGAGCGCGCTCGTCGAGCCCGGCACGGAGATCCTCGTTCGGCTCGCCCGCGGCCGCCTCGGCGCGACGGTGAGCTCCGCCGAGCCCGAGGCGGACGAGTCGTCCACGACGGCTCCGGACGCGTCACCGTAGACCGAGCGCGAGCGAGTCAGGCGAAGAAGCGCGCGATCAGCGGGCGGTAGTTGTCCATGTCCACGAGGAACGAGTCGTGGCCCTGGAGCGAGTCGAGCTGCACGAACTCGACTTCGCGGCCGTTGCCCGAAAGCCCTTGCGCGAGCTCCCGCTGCTGGTGGATCGGAAACAGAAAATCCGTGGTGACGCCGATGATCATGATCCGCCGCGCCTTGATTCTCGAGAGCCCGGCGGCGACGCTGCCGCCGTGGTCGGCCACGTCGAAGAGATCGCTCGCGCGCGACAGGTACAGGTAGCAATTCGGATCGAACTGCCCGGTGAACTTGTTCGCGTGGTGCTCGAGGTAGGACTCGACCTCGAAGACGATGCCGAACGGATCGCCGTTCGACGGGCCCACCGCCGCCGACACCCGCTCGCGCCCGAACCGCACTCGCCATTCCTCCGCCGAGCGGTACGTGATCATCCCGAGCTTGCGGGCGAGGCGCATGCCGGTCAGCGGCATCGCATCGGGAGTGTAGTTCCCGTCGCGCCAGTTCGGATCGCGCCGAATCATCTCCCGCTGCAACGACCGCAGCGCGATCGAGAACGGCAGCGAGCGCGACCCGGTCGACATCAGGAGCAGACCTTCGGACATGCCCGGGAACATCAGCTCGAAGGCGAGCGCCGTCATGCCGCCCATGGACGGCCCGACGACGGCGTGCACGTGCTCGATCCCGAGATGGCGCAGCAGCTCGAATCCGGCGCGCGCAACGTCCTCGAGCGAGAGCACCGGGAACCGGAGGCGATAGCGCTCGCCGGTCCGCGGATCGATCGACGCCGGGCCCGTCGAGCCGAAGCAGCTCCCGAGCGAGTTCATGCAGATCACGTAGTATCGGCGCGTGTCGATCGGCCGGCCGGGGCCGACGATCTCCTCCCACCAGCCGGGCGACGGGTCGAGCACGCTCGACGCGGCGTGCGCCGACGGGGACATCCCGGTGAAGATCAGAACGGCGTTGCGGCGCTCGGCATCGAGCTCGCCCCAGGTCTCGTACGCGATCGTCGGCTCGAGCAGAGTGCCGCCGCGGTACATCGGGAATTCGCCGGGAACGGTGACGTGTCGGCGTGCTTCGCCCAACGCGGAACCTCCGTTCGGGATGAGAGCGGGAGTGTAAGACCCGGGAACTGCCCGGTCTCGAACTTCTCGTTATGAGATTAGTGCCTAAAGGACGAACCCGGGTCAGCGGCGGCGCGAGTGATCGATCACGCGACGCCTCCGCGCGCGCTGGCGCGGCGTGAGGGTGTTCCGGCGGCCGGCGAACGGGTTTTCGCCGCTTTTCAGCTCGATCCGGATCGGCGTGCCCTCGAGGCGCAGGGCGGCGCGGAACGCGTTCTCGAGGTAGCGGCGGTAGTGCTCCGGCGTGCGCTCCGCCTGCGTCCCGTGCACGACGATGATCGGCGGGAAGCGCCCGCCCTGGTGCGCGTAGCGCAGCCGGATCGGTCGGCCGCGGACGACCGGCGGCGCGTGTGCCCGAGTCATGTCCCGCAGCAGCTCGTTCAGGCGCGGCGTCGGCAGGTCGGCGCCGGCGGCGTCGTACGCGGCCAGGGCCGACCGGACGAGCTCGGCGATCCCGCTGCCGTGCAGGGCCGAGACGTAATGCACCTTCGCGTAGGCGACGAAGTCGAGGTTGCGCTCGACCTCCGCCTCGACGCGGCTGCGCTGCGCCGCGCCGAGACCGTCCCACTTGTTCACCCCGACGACCAATGCGCGGCCGCGATTCACGGCGAGGCCGACGAGGTGCAAATCCTGCTCCGTCACGCCTTCGCGCGCGTCGAGCAGCACGATGACGACGTGCGCTTCCTCGATCGACTTCAGGGTCTGCACGATGCTGAGCTTCTCGACGCCCTCGCTCACCCGCGTACGCCGCCGGATGCCGGCGGTATCGACCAGCGCGAAGCGCCGGCCGTCGCGCTCGCAGGGCACGACGATGCTGTCGCGGGTCGTGCCCGGCTCGGGCGACGTGACGAGACGCTCGTCGCCGAGCAGGCGGTTGATGAGCGTCGACTTCCCGACGTTCGGCCGCCCGATCACGGCGAGCCTCGGACCGAGATCTTCCGTCCTCTCGGGCGCCGCTTCGGGCTCGCCGAACGGCGCGAGCACGGCCGCCATCAACGTCGAGACGCCCTGCCCGTGCAGCGCCGCGATGCGGAACGGGCGGCCGAAGCCGAGGCCGAAAAACTCGGCCTCGGCGATCTCGGCCGGCGCGCCCTCGGCCTTGTTCACGGCGACCGTCACCGGCTTTCCGGAGCGGCGCAGGCGCTCCGCGATCCGCTGGTCCTCGGGCGTGAGCCCGTCGCGGTGATCGACGACGAGCACGACGGCATCGGCCTGCGCCAGCGCCGCGTCCACCTGCCGCTCGATCAGCGTGCGCAGGTCGCCGCCCGCGCCGAGCCCGCCGGTATCGATCACGAGGTAAGCGCGCCCGTCCTGCTCCGCGTATCCGTAGCGGCGGTCGCGCGTGACGCCCGGGTAGTCCGCGACGAGCGCGTCGCGGGTCTGCGTCAGGCGGTTGAACAACGTGGACTTGCCGACGTTCGGACGGCCGATCAGCGCAACGGCGGGAAGCATCGGCTCAACGTGATACGCGCCGCAACGCGGGCTGCGCGGCTCAGTCCTCCTCTTCCTCCTGCTCCTCGACCGTCGTGAACGCCGCGATGCGGCCGTCGCCCGATTGTACGACCAGGCTCGAGCCGACGACGATCGGCGCCTCCGGAATCCGCGCCGACCCGGCACGCACCCGCGCGACGAAGCTGCCGTCGTCCAAGTCGAGCCAATGCAGGTAACCCTCGAAATCGCCGACGACGACCGCGGGGCCGAAGCGCGTCGGCGCCGTCACGTCGCGCAGGCGCAGCCCCTCCTGAGTCCATTGCACGTTGCCGTTCGCCCGGCTCAGCGCGACGACGTAGCCGACGTCGTTCGTGACGTAGACACGGCTGAGATCGACGTCGAGGCCGGCCAGCGACGACATGTCCTGCCGCCAGAGCACGAGCCCGGTGTTCAAGTCGGCCGACACCAGGCTCCCTTGATAGCCGACCGCGAAGACGTCGTTGCCGAGGATCAGCAAGTCGCCGCTCACGTCGACGAGGCGGTCGAGCTCCGTGCGCCCGGTGGGGTTCCCGATCGCGAGCTCCCACAGCGCCACGCCCGTATCGAGCCGGTAGGCGCCGATGCGGCCGTTGTCGAAGCCCGCGACGACGATCTGCCCGGCGATCTCGGGCTCCGTGTCGCCGCGTACGATCAGCGGCGGGGGGCTTTGCTCGACGGTCCAGAGCTCCTCGCCGTTGACGATCGAGAAGCCGCGCAGCCGCCCGTCCGTGCTGCGCAAGGCCACGACGTCGGAGCCGATCGCCGGCGCGGCGAGCACCTCGCTGCCGACTTGCACACGCCAGCGTTCCTCGCCGGTCTCGGCATCGAGCAGCACGAGCTGACCGTCCGTGGTGCCGAAGGCGAGCAGGCCGGCGGCGTAACCGGGCCCGGCCGACAGCGGCAGATCCGTGCGCACGGACCAGATCTCGCGGCCGGTCTCCGCATCGAGCGCCGCGGCCCGGCCGTCGTGCGTCCCGGCGTACACACGCATGCCGTCCGTGGTCGGCCGCAGCCCGAGCCGCAGGTCCTCGGACGAGCCGCCGACGCGCGTGCTCCAGAGCTCGCGCACCTCGAGCGACGCCTCGAAGTCCTGAAGCTCCGCGGGCGGCTCGCCGGTGTTGCGGTCCCGGCCGAACAACGAGCAGCCGCCGGCGAGCGCCGCCGCGGCGACCACGGCGGCCCGCGCGGCGCTCGTCACGCGCCGGACTCCGCGTCGTCGGCCGGCGGCTCCAGCGCCCCGAGCTTCATCTCCACGAAATTTCGGTTCAGCCATTCGGCCCCGGGCGCCGTCAGCGCTTCCGCATAGGCCGTGCGGGCGGCGTCGGCGTCGCCGAGCGCATAGTGCGCGTCGCCGCGGGCCTCCGCGTACTGCGCGGCGAACGCGCCGACGTCGGTCACGTTCAGCAGCTCGAGGGCTTCCTCGTGGGACTCCTGATACATCAGCACGCGGGCGAGGCGCAGCCGCGCGATCAGCGAGAGCTCCCGGTCGTCCGTGCTCTCCATCACGCGGCGCAGCTCCTCGGCCGCCCGGCCCGGCTCGCGCGCGACGTACGCGCTCGCGACCAGCAGCCCGGCCTGGTCGGTATAAGGGCTCGACGGATACTCTTCCCGCAGCTCCGTGAGCAGCGCGTCCGCCGCCTCGCGGTCGTTCTCCTCGAGCTCCTGCTGGAGGTCGAGGTAGAGCGCCGCGGCCTCCTCGGCGCGGTCGGCCTTGTAGGCGCGGTACTGGTTGATCCCGACGATCGCGACGACGCCGAGCGCAACGCCGGCTACGATGAACCAGCCGTTCTCGCGCCACCACTCGCGGATCTGCTCGATTTGCTCCTTTTCGGATAAGAATTCGTCCACGCGTCCTCCGACCGCTTGTCGGCCTGCCCGGCGCCGGGCTCGGGGTGCCTATTCTCGCCGCTCCAGGGCAGATGACAACCTTCGCACGAGCTCTTCCAGGTCGACGGCCTCCTGCGCCTCGTCGCTTCGCAGCGGCTTGAGCCCGAGCCGGCCCGCCGCGACCTCCTCCTCGCCGATGATGACGGCGAAGCGCGCGCCGCTCTTGTCCGCGCGCCGCATCTGCGCCTTCAAGCCGGCCGACGGCGCGCCGATCGATACGCTGATGCCCGGCACGCGCGTGCGAAGCGCCTCCGCGGCCGCGAAGCCGGCACGCCGGCCCGCGTCTCCCGCGCTCACGACGAAGACGTCCGGGGCGCGGGCGACAGGCGCATCCTCCGCGAGGCGCATCAGCTCCACGACCCGCTCCATACCGAGCGCGTAGCCGACGGCCGGCGCGTCGCGGCCGCCGAGCTGCCCGACGAGCCCGTCGTAACGGCCGCCGGCACAGATCGCGCTCTGCGCCCCGAGCCGGTCCGTGAGCCATTCGAAGACCGTGTGCGTGTAATAGTCGAGCCCGCGCACGAGCCGCGGGTTGATCTCGAAGCCGATCCCGGCGTCGCGAAGCAGATCCTGGACGCGCTCGAAATGCGCGCGCGAGGCGTCGTCGAGGTATTCGGTGATGAGCGGTGCCCCGGCGATCACGTCCGCCATCTCCGGATTCTTGCTGTCGAGAATGCGCAGCGGATTGCGCTCGAGCCGCCTCAAGCTGTCGGCGTCGAGCCGGTCGCGACGGGCCGAGAAGTAGCGCACGAGCACGTCCCGATACGCGGCTCTCGACTCCGGCGTGCCGATCGAGTTGATCTCGAGCGAGACGTCCGTCAGCCCGAGACCGCGCCACAGTCGCGACGACATCGCGATCAGCTCCGCGTCGATCTCCGGCTCCGGATAGCCGAGCGCCTCGACGCTGAGCTGATGGAACTGGCGGTAGCGTCCCTTCTGCGGCTTCTCGCGCCGGAACATCGGCCCGCTGCACCAGAGCTTCTGCTGGCGGTTGTGCAGCAATCCGTGAGTAAGGCACGCGCGGACGATGCCGGCGGTCGCCTCCGGCCGCAGCGTCACGATGTCGCCGCCGCGATCCTCGAAGGTGTACATCTCCTTCTCGACGATGTCCGTCAGCTCGCCGATCGATCGCTTGAAGAGCTCGGTGCGCTCGAGGACCGGAATTCGGATGCGGCGATAATCGTAGGCACGAAACAGCGCCTCCGCCGTCGTCTCGAGCTTCTCCCAGAGGGCTTCGTCCTCCGGAAGCACGTCGTTCATGCCGCGGACCGGCTGTATCGGTGAGGCCATCGGGGGCTAGTCCCGAGCGGGAGACAACGTGAACTGCGCGATGTCGCCGCGCCGGCTCCCCGGCGGATACGCGTACGGCTCGCCGTTCACCCGGATCTCGACGCCTTCGGCGTTGCCGAGCAATACCCTGACCGCGGTGCTCGCGCTGATGCGCTCCTGGTCACCCGCGCGTCCGAGACCGTAGTAAAGCCGCTCGTCGTCCGCGCCGGTGATCGTGGTCCACGAATCCTCGAGAAAACGCAGCTCGATCTCGAGCGGGGCGGCGACCGGTGCCGCCTCGGCAACCGAAACCTCCGCGGCCGGAGCGGCCCCACCGGTGAGCCCCGCGACGACGGCCGGCGCGGCCTCCGGCGGTCGCAAGCCCTGATCGCCGGGCTCGGCCGCGGCCGGCGGCACGGCGGCGGAATCGAGCGCGGGCGCCGGTGCGCGAACGGCGCCGGCGTCGGACCCCGCGGCCGGCTCGGCCGCTGTATCGGCGATCGTCTCGTTCGCCGGGCCGTCGGTGGCCGCCTCGACCGCCGGCGCCGCAATCGACCCGCTCGCCGCAGCGTCTGTCGATTTCAGCGCCGCAGCGTCGGTCGACCCGATCACCGCCGCGTCGGCCGCGTCGATCGCCGGCGCGAAGGAAGCCTCGATCGCCGGCGCGTCGGCGGCTGCATCGATCGCCGTTGCGTCCGGCGCCGTCTCGATCGCCGTCGCGTCCGTGGCCGCCTCGATCGCCGTCGTGTCCGCGACCGTCTCGATCACCGCCTCGTCGGGAGCGGCCGGGGAGCCGATTCGGCCGAGCAGGCCCGGAGGCGCCCGCCACAAAAACAGACCGAGCAGCGCGACGGC
Organism: Gammaproteobacteria bacterium; assembly: GCA_036381015.1. Classification (NCBI taxonomy): domain Bacteria; kingdom Pseudomonadati; phylum Pseudomonadota; class Gammaproteobacteria; species Gammaproteobacteria bacterium. Next base: position 47,441 of record DASVDR010000028.1, on the reverse strand, counting down.
CGCGGCTCCGAGCAGGAGCGGCGCAATCGGGCGCTCCGGCGCGCGGCCGATCGAGCGCCGCGCCTGCACGATCGGCTCGACCTTGCCGATCCGGTCCGCGTGCGCGTCGAGCAAGCGGGTCGAATCGAGCCCGAGCAGCTCGCAGTAGTGCCTCAGGTATCCCTTGACGAAGACCGGCGGCCCGATTGCGTCGAAGCGCTCTTCCTCGAGCGCGACGAGAAACCTAGCGTCGATCCGCAGCAGCTCGGAAACCTGGTCGAGCGACAGGCGCTGCGCCTCGCGTGCGGCGCGAAGCGTGCCGCCGAGCGGAACCGTCTCGGTCGGCGCGTCCGCCGCGGGCGCGGGCCCGTCCTCACTGACCATCGCGCTCGAGCTCGCGGAGTTGCGCGAGCTCCGCGGACTCCGGGTACTCCTCGCGCAGCCGCGCGGCGCAGCGCTCGGCGGCATCCCGATCGCCCAGCTCGCTCTCGATGTTGAAGCACAGCAGCAACACCCCGGGAGTCGCCGGCCGGACGTCGAGGTAGCGCTGCATGAACGCGCGCGCCTGGAGGTAGCTCTTCTCCCGATAAGAAAGCTCCATCATCCCGGCGAGCGCGTCCGCAAACTCCGGATCGTGGGACAACGCCTCGCGAAAGTGCTCCTCCGCTGCCTCGAGATCCCCGGCGTTGGCCGCGCAAACGCCGGCGTTCGCAAGCGCGGCGGCGGGCGTCCCGTAGCTCGGGTTGTTCGCCGCGCGCTCGAAGTAGGGCTCCGCGTCGCGCCAGCGGTTCTGTCGGCACAGGAACACGGCGTAGCTGTTCGCGATTATCGGATCGGCGGGCGCGAGCTCGACGGCGCGGCGATGGTGGCGTTCCGCCTCGGACGTGTCCCCCAGCTGATCGTACGCGAGCGCGATCGCGCTGTGCGCCGGCGCGAGCCTCGAGTCCTGATCGAGAGCGCGATCGAGGTTCTCGATCGCGAGATCCGGACGGCCTTGGCGAAGGTATGCGATGCCGAGGTTCAGGTTCGCCTGCGCGGCCTCCGCATCCGACAACGTGCCGCTCGTGCCGCCGCACGCCTCGAGCAGCCCGACGGTCACGAGCACGAAAACCGAGCGCAGGACGGTGGTGGGCGCGTTCATGGCGTTCGCTCCGATCTCCGGTCAGCTTCGCTTCTCGCCGAGGCGCACGCGGCGCCGGTCGCGCACGCGGCCCGCGAGCTGGCCGCACGCGGCGGCGATGTCGTCTCCCCGCGGCCGGCGGATCGTGGCGACGATCCCGGCCGCCCGCAGAGTCTGCCAGAAACGGTCGATCGCTTCAGGGCCCGAGCACACGAAACCGGAATCGGGGAACGGGTTGAACGGAATCAGGTTGACCTTCGCGGGCCGCCCGCGCAGCAGCGCGACGAGGCGGCGCGCCTCGGCGACGCCGTCGTTGACACCGGCGAGCATCACGTACTCGAAGGTGATCTGCCGGCTCGCCAAGCACTCGGCGTACTGCCAGCAGGCGTCGAGCAGCTCCGCGATTGGGTGGATTCGGTTGATCGGCACGAGCTCGTCGCGGAGCTCGTCGGTCGGCGCATGGAGCGACACCGCGAGCGCCGTGTTGCAGTCGCCGGCGAGCTTGCGGATCTGCGGCACGAGACCCGCCGTGCTGATCGTGACCCGGCGGCGCGACAGGCCGAATGCATGATCGTCGAGCAGCAGCTTGGCGACGGGCACCACGTTCCGGTAGTTCGCGAGCGGCTCGCCCATGCCCATGAAGACGACGTTCGTGATCTCGACGGGTGCGAGCGCGCGGCTCGCGAGGACGACCTGGCCGAGGATCTCGGCCGACGTCAAATTGCGATTGAATCCCTGCCGGCCGGTCGCGCAGAACGCGCAGTCGAGGGCACAGCCCGCCTGCGAGGAGATGCACAGCGTGGCGCGGCTCGGCTCCGGAATGAATACCGTCTCCACCGCCTGCCCCGCGCCGACGTCGAGCAGCCATTTGCGCGTGCCGTCCGCGGAACGCTCCTCCGACAGCACGGCCGGCGTGCAAAGCTCCGCGACGGCGGCGAGCCGCTCGCGAAGCGCGACGCTGAGATCCGTCATTGCCGCGAAATCGAGCACGCGGCGGCGATAGATCCAGTGCATGATCTGCCGCGCGCGATAGGGCTTCTCGCCGAGCCCCGCGAAGAGCTCGACGAGGCGCTCGGGCGGCATCCCGAGCAGATTCGTCTTGCCCGGGCTTTCCGCCGAGACCGTCAGCGCGTGCGCGGGCAAACCTCGGCCTCGCCGAAGAAGAAGCGGATCTCGGCCGCGGCCGTCTCCGGCCCGTCGGACCCGTGCACGACGTTTTCCTCGATGGACTTCGCGAAGTCCGCGCGAATGGTGCCGGGCGCAGCGTCCGCCGGGTTCGTGGCGCCCATCAGCTCGCGGTTCTTCTGAATCGCGCCCTCGCCCTCCAGGACTTGCACCATGACGGGCCCCGAGGTCATGTACCGGACGAGGTCGTTGAAGAACGGGCGGTCGCGGTGCACCGCGTAGAACCCTTCGGCCTGATCCTGCCGCAGCCGCAGCATCCGGGCGGCGATGATGCGCAGGCCGGCCTGCTCGAAACGGCGATAAATTTCCCCGATCAGGTTCTTTTCCACGCCGTCGGGCTTGATGATGGACAGAGTGCGCTCAATCGACATCGCTCACCTTGAGTGTTGGCTGAGATTTTTCCCTTTCGCGCGCCGGCCGCGCGCGGCGACGGCCCGCAGCGCGTCGCCCTTCAGACGCTGAAGCTTTCGCCGCAACCGCACTCGCCCTTGACGTTCGGGTTGCGAAACTTGAAGGCTTCGTTCAGGCCGTCCTTTACGAAATCCACTTCCGTACCGTCGATCAGCGCGAGGCTCTTGCTGTCGACGACGACCTTGACGCCGGCGTCGTCGAATACGACGTCGTTCGCGTCGATCTCGTCGGCGTAATCGATCTGATACGCCCAGCCGGAGCAGCCGGTGCGTTTCACTCCGATGCGCAAGCCGACTCCGTGCCCGCGGCGCTCCAGGTAACTCTTGACCCTTCGGGCCGCGCTTTCCGTCAACGACACCGCCATTCCGTCATTCCTTCGATCTTTACCGTTCGGGCGACCTCGGCCCGGAGACGCCGAGCCTCTCCGCGCAAGCCGCGAGCGCGTCCTCGATCCGAAGCAGCTTGCCGAGCTTCTCGACGGGCACATCGAGCTCGCGCTCGAGGCGCCGGAGATCCACCTCCGTCAACGCCTCCGGCGGCTTGCCGTGCAGCCGATCCGCGATCCAGCTCGCCGCCGCGATCGTATGCGGGCAGCCGTATACCTGAAACCGGACGGCGCGAATCGTGCCGTGAAGCATTTGGACCTGAAAGCGGACCCAGACGTTCAGGGTCCGATCCTCGGCCTCGCCCGTAGCCACCGTGCCGGACGCTTCCGGGACGAGATCCGCAAGCCCTTCGGCCGATGCGAAGCGCCGCTCGACCTCCGGCCCGTAATCCATAACCGACTCAGTAGTTTAGCCGAAAAGGACCAAGCTGTGGGGCGCGCCCGTTCAAGCTCGGCACCAGGCCGGGGCGGAACGCGCGAGGCGGCGCAGCCGGGTCGCCTCCTCCGCGACGCGCGCCGCGGCCGTCCGGATCTCTTCCGGCGTCGTGAACCGCCCGACGCTGAAGCGGATGGAGCTGCCCGCGGCGGCATCTCCGAGGCCCATCGCTTTGAGCACGTGCGAAGGCTCCGGGCTGTCGGCCATGCATGCGGAGCCCGCGGAGACCGCGATCTCGCGGATCGCGAAGCGCAGGCTCTCGCCGTCCACGCCGGGGAACGCGACGCTCAGAATGTGGGGCGCCGCTCGGGCGGGATCGCCGTTGACCCGCGCGCCCTCTATTCCCTCGAGGAGCGCCCGCAGCTCGTCCCGCAGCGCCGCGAGCCGCGGTCCTTCGTCGGCCGGATCGGCGAGCGCGTAGGCGTGTGCCATGCCGACGATCTGGTGCGTGGGCAGGGTTCCCGGGCGCAGCCCCCCCTGCTGCTCGCCGCCGTGCAGCAACGGCTCGATGCTCGAGCCCGGCCGGACGTACAGCGCGCCGATGCCCTTCGGGCCGCACACCTTGTGCGCGGTGAGCGAGCAGAAGCCGATGCCGCTGCGGCCCACGTCGAGCGGCACCTTGCCGACGCTCTGCGCGGCGTCGACATGAAACGGCACGCCGTGCGCCTTGCAGACGCCCGCGATCTCGAGGATCGGCTGAATCGCGCCGGTCTCGTTGTTCACGTGCATCACGGACACGAGGGCGGTGTCGGGCCGGAGCGCGGCCGCGATCCGCTCCGCCGAAACGACGCCGTCCGCGCCGCACGGGACGTAGGTCACGTCGAAGCCCGCGGCCTCGAGCGCCGCGGCCGTGTCGAGGACCGACTTGTGCTCGATGCGCGTCGTGACGAGATGTCGAGCGCCGTCCGGCGCGGCGGCGAGGACGCCGCGCAGCGCGAGGTTGTTCGCCTCGGTCGCGCCCGACGTGAACACGATACCTTCCGCCTCGCCGCCGATCCGCGCCGCGATCGTCGTTCGCGCCCGGTCGACGAGGCGGCGCGCCTCGGCGCCCATCAGGTGAGCCGAGGAGGGGTTCGCGAACGTCCCGTCCGCCGTGAGGCAGCGGCTCATCTCGGCCGCGACCCGCGGATCGACCGGGCTCGTGGCCGCGTAGTCGAGATAGATCGCCCGCCGCGTCATCCGTCCTCCCCGCGCGCCGAGCGCCTCGCCGGATCGAGCGCCGTGAGCACGCCGCGCAGAATGTTGACCTCGTTTCGGTCGAGGGCCGCGCGCTGGAAGATGCGGCGAAGCTTGAGCTTCAACTGGTGCGGATGATCCGAGCGCAGGAATCCTGCCTGGATCAGCACGCGTTCCAGATGCTCGTGAAAGCCGTCGAGCTCCGCCGCCGTGGCAAGCGGCTCGTGCCTCGGTGCGGCCCGCGCACCGTCGTGCCGGTCCGGCCGCAAGCGGGCCATCCGCAGCTCGTAGCACAGCACCTGCACGGCCATCGCGAGGTTCAGCGATCCGAACCCCGGGGCCGTCGGAATGTGCACCAGCTGCCCGCAGCGTGCGAGCTGCTCGTTCGTCAGCCCCGACCGCTCCGGCCCGAACACGATCGCCGCGCGCGCGCCGTCGTCGACGGCCTGCCAGACGCTCTTCGCGCATTCGCGCGGATCGGCGCTCGGCCACTCCACGGAGCGCGAGCGCGCGCTCGCGCCGGCAACGAATCCGCAGTCGGCGAGCGCGTCGACGAGCGAGTCGAACACGCGCGCACGCGCGAGCACGTCCGCGGCGCCGGACGCGCGGGCGTCGGCCTCCTCGCTCGGGAACGTCTTCGGCCGGACGAGCGCGAGGTCGGTCAGGCCCATCGTCTTCATCGCACGCGCGCTCGCGCCGATGTTGCCGGGATGGGAAGTTTCGACCAGAACGATGCGGACCGGAATTTGCATGAGTGTCGCGACTCGATACGCCCGACGATTTGTCACCGACGCCCGACTATTCTACGCTGCGCCCCGAAATGCACGGCATGGTCAACATCGGCATACGCGCCGCACGGCGAGCGGGCGAGGTGATGATCCGCCAATGGAATCAGCTCGACGCGCTGCAAATCACGGACAAGGGCCGCCACGACTACGTGACGCAGGTGGATCTGATGGCGGAGGAAGCGATCATCGACGTGATTCGCGATCATTACCCGGATCACGCGATCCTCGCCGAGGAACGGGGAGCCGAAGGCGAGCACGAGTTCACGTGGATCATCGATCCCCTCGACGGCACGACGAACTACCTGCACGGCTTTCCGGTGTTCGCCGTCTCGATCGCGATCATGCACCGCAACGAGCTCCAGCACGCCGTCGTCTACGATCCGATGCGCCAGGAGATTTTCACGGCGACGCGCGGCGAAGGCGCGCAGCTCGACGGGCGGCGCATCCGAGTGAGCAAGCGGCAGCAGCTGTCCGGCAGCTTGATCGCCACCGGCTTCCCATTCCGCGGGAATCTGGTTTACGTCGACCGCTACCTCGAGATGCTGCGCGCGGTGATGATCGAGACCTCCGGCGTCCGGCGCCCCGGCGCGGCGGCGCTCGATCTCTGCTACGTCGCCGCGGGCCGGGTGGACGGCTTCTGGGAGCTCGGCCTGAGCAAATGGGACATCGCGGCCGGCGCGTTGCTGATCCGCGAAGCCGGCGGCCGCATCAGCGACTTCCGCGGCACCGACCGCTACCTCGAGACCGGTCACGTCGTCGCCGGCAACCCGAAGGTCTACGCGGCGCTCTCGAAGCTCCTCGCGCCGCACGCCCGGGATATCGAGTAGTCAGACGGGAAAAAGGTGTCAGACACCCTTTTTCAGTAAGGACCTACGGCAGCGCGTCGACCTCCTCGCGCTTCGGCGGCAGCATGTCGGCCGGGGTGACGTTCAGGTGGAGGACCGACGCGCCGCCGATGTAGATCGACGAGTACGTGCCCACCAGAATGCCGACGATCAACGCAATCGAGAAGGCGTAGAGGGTCTCTCCGCCGAGGAAGAGAAGCGCGAACAGCACGAGCAGCGAGGTGGGGCCCGTGATCAACGTTCGCGCCAACGTCTGGTTCAGCGACGCATTCACGATCTCGGCCGTCGTGCTGCGGCGCATTGCGCGGAAGTTCTCGCGGATGCGGTCGTAGATGACGACGGTGTCGTTCAGCGAGTAGCCGATCACCGCGAGGATCGCCGCGAGCGCGGAAAGGTCGACCGTGAGGCCGAACCACGAGAAGAAGCCGACCGTGATGACGATGTCGTGCACGAGCGCGGCGATCGCTCCGACCGAGAACTTCCAGCGGAAGCGGAGCATGACGTAGGCGAAGATCATGATCGCGGCGAATAGCATCGCGAGCGCGCCCTGCTCGGCCAGATCCTCTCCGACCTGCGGACCGATGAACTCGTTGCGCCGCAGCTGAACCGACGAATCCTTGGCCCGCAGAGCGCTCATCACCGCGTTGCCGAGCTGCGTGCTCTCCTCGGCATTCTCCACCGGAGGCAGCCGGATCAGCACGTCCGACGCCGTGCCGAAGGTCTGCACTTGCGTGTCGGTGTAGCCCGCCTCCTCGAGCGTGGCGCGCACCTCGTCGAGCTCGACCGGGCCCCCGTAGGACACCTCGAGCAGCACGCCGCCGGTGAAGTCGAGCCCGAAGTTCAGCCCTCGGACGACGAGGGAGCCGACGGAGGTCGCCACGACGATCGCCGAAAGCACGAGGGCCGGGCGCATGTGCCGGACCCAGTCGATAGTCGGGACCTTGTCAAGTAGCTGCATGGGGAGCACCGATGCCGATCGGCAGGCGCTTGACCTGCGTGCGCCGGCCGTAAATCAAATTCACGATCACTCGCGTGCCGACGATCGCCGTGAACATCGACGTGACGATGCCGAGCGACAGCGTGACGGCGAAGCCTTTGATCGGGCCCGTGCCGAACGCGAACAGCACGATGCCCGCGATCAGCGTCGTGATGTTGCCGTCGGCGATGCTCGAGAAGGCCTTTTCGTACCCCGCGCGAATGCTCGCCTGCGGAGAGTTGCCGTTCTTCAGCTCCTCGCGAATGCGCTCGTTGATGAGCACGTTCGCGTCGACCGCCATGCCGAGCGTCAGCACGATGCCCGCGATGCCGGGCAACGTCAGCGTGGCCTGGAGCAGCGACATCAGGGCGACGAGCATGACGAGGTTCATGAGCAGCGCGATGTCCGCGATCACGCCGAAGACCCGATAGATCAGGATCATGAAGCCGACGACGAGCAGGAAGCCGACGATGACGGCGTTGCGGCCCCGCTCGATGTTGTCCTGCCCGAGGCTCGGCCCGATGGTTCGCTCCTGGACCTTGAAGATCGGCGTGGCCAGCGCCCCGGAGCGAAGCAGCAGCGCGAGATCCTGGGCCTCGAACGGCGTGAGCCCGGTGATCTCGAAGTTGGTGGAGAAGACGCCGCGAATCGTGGCGATGCTGATGACCCGCTCCTCGGTCGTGGTGCGGATCACCTCCTCCCCGCCGCGCACGACGATCTCCGGCGTCTCCTCGACCAGCAGCACGGCCATTGGCCGGTTCAGGTTCTCCTGGGTCGTCTCGAGCATGCGCCGGCCGCCTTGCGAGCTCAGGCGCACGCTCACCGCGGGCTGGCCCTGAGAGTACGTCGAGATCGCATCCACGAGCTGGTCGCCCGACACGATCACCTCGCGGCGGAGCAGCGTCATCCGCCCCCCCTCTCCAGGTGCGCAGTAGGGGGAGTCGGCGATTTGGTCAGCGCACGGCAAAAGCTCCGAGCCGATCGGCGCGCGCCCCTCCCGTGCAGCCGTGAAAACGTCGTTCGTCGTGTCGACGAGCCGGAACTCGAGCGTGGCGGTGGCACCGAGCACGCGCTCGGCCTGCGACGGGTCTTGGATGCCGGGAAGCTCGACCAGAATGCGATCCAGGCCCTGCCGCTGCACGATCGGCTCGGCGACGCCGAGCTCGTCGATGCGGTTGCGCAGCGTGACGATGTTCTGCTCGATCGCGAACCCCTGCCGCTCGCGGACCAGCTCTTCCGTCGGCGTTACGCGGAACCCGGGCCGGCCGTTGATCTGCGTGCGCTCGACGATCAGGCGGTCGGCAAGCGTCACCTGACCGGTATCGTCGAGAGTGCGGATGATTTGCTCGGCGCGGTCGAGGTCGGCCGCGTCCTGGAGCGCGACGGACAGCCCCCTGCCGGTGACGCTCACCTGGTTGCGTATGCCGGCTTCGCGGAGCTGCGTGCGGAGATCCGATTGATATGCCTCGAGCAGCTGCTCCACGGCCGCATCGACGTCCACTTGATAGAGGAAATGCACGCCGCCGCGAAGATCGAGCCCGAGCGCCATGGGCTTCAGCCCGATCGCCGCGAGCCAGGCCGGCGTACGCGCCGCGAGGGTCAGCGCGATCACGTTGTCGGGAAAGGCTTCCTGCAGGATGTCGTTCGCCCGAAGCTGCTCCGCGACCGTCGGGAAGCGAATCAGCGCGGCGCCCGAATCGTCGATCTCCGTGGACAGCGTGTCGATGTCGGCGCTCTCGAGCTTCATGCGAATCTCGTCGAGCCTTGCGGCCTGCACGGGCGCGCCGTCGGGCCGGGACACGTGCAACGCCGGATCGTCACCGAAGAAATTCGGCAGCGCCAACAGCACGCTCGCCAGGGTAACGACGAGCACCAGCACGTTGACCCACATGGGATAGCGGTTCATGGTCGGCTACTGCAGCTCAAGCATTCTTGATCGTGCCCTTGGGAAGCACGGCGCTGATCGTGTTCTTCTGCACCTTCATCGTGACGTTGTCGGCGAACTCGACGGTGACGTACTGCTCGCCGACCTCCTTGATTTTGCCGAGCAGGCCTCCGCCGGTGACGACCTCGTCGCCGCTCCCGAGCGCCTCGATCATCTGGCGATGCTCCTTTTGGCGCTTGCTCTGCGGCCGGATCAGCAGGAAGTAGAACACGACGATGATCAGGAGCAGCGGCAGGAAGCTTATCAGCGGATCGGGCTGGGCGGCCTGGCCTTGCGTTTGCGCCCACGCGCTCTCGATGAAGAAGCTCGTCAGAAATTCCATTCTCGTCCTACCGGGCTGCGCCGGCGCGGCGGCCGGCGGAAAGGGCAGCATTATGACATAGCCCGCCGGCGGGTCGGACAGGAGGACCTGGGGCGGCCTCGGGCCGGCGAGCCGGCAGCGGGCGGCTCGGAGCCTGCCCGGACAGGCTCCTGGAGTCCGAGAGGCGCCGCTCAAGAGCCATCGGGCGCCGTTTCGTCGGAGATATTCGCGGCTTCCCGGGCGAGCGCCGCCAGCTCGCCGCGCTCGATCGCGCCGCGAATCCGCTCCATCCAGTCACCGTAGTATCGAAGGTTGTGGATCGTCGCGAGCCGTGCGCCGAGAATCTCGTTGCACTGCTGCAGGTGGCGCAGGTAGGCGCGCGAGTAGTTTCGGCAGGCGTAGCAGCCGCAGCGCGGATCGATCGGACCGGTGTCCGTGCGAAAGCGGCTGTTGCGGATGTTCAGCACGCCTTCGCTCGTGAAAAGCTGACCGTTGCGGGCGTGCCGGGTCGGGATCACGCAATCGAACATGTCCATGCCGCGCGCGACGCTCGCGACGAGATCGGCCGGCGTGCCGACGCCCATCAGGTAGCGCGGCCGATCCGCCGGCAGATGCGGCTCGAGCGCGTCGAGGACTGCGAGGCGCTCGTCCTCGGGCTCGCCGACGGCGAGCCCGCCGACCGCGTAGCCGTCGAAGCCGACCGCCGCGAGCCCTTCGAGCGATGCGCGCCGCAGGTCCGCGTGCACGCCGCCCTGGACGATGCCGAAGAGCGCCGCGTCGCCGGCGCCGCCCTTCAAGGCGTCGAACGCGCGCCGGGAGCGCACGGCCCAGCGCAGCGAGAGCTCCATCGATGCCCGCGCCTCCGAATGCGTCGCCGGATACGGCGTGCACTCGTCGAAGACCATCGCGACGTCGGCGTCGAGCGCGTGCTGCACCTCGATCGACGACTCCGGCGTCAGCGTGACCGGGGAGCCGTCGACCGGCGACCGGAACTCGACGCCGGATTCGCTCACCCGACGCAGCTTCTCGAGGCTCCAGACCTGAAAGCCGCCGGAGTCGGTCAGAATCGGCCGCTCCCAGTGAGTGAACCCGTGCAGCCCGCCGTGCGCACGCACGACCTCGACGCCGGGCCGCAGCATCAGATGGAACGTGTTGCCGAGGATCATCTGCGCGCCCGCGGCTTCGAGCTCCTCGGGCGTCATCGCCTTCACCGTCCCGTACGTGCCGACCGGCATGAAGGCCGGCGTATCGACGACGCCGCGGCCGAAGATCATCCGGCCGCGCCGCGCGGCGCCGTCCGTCGCGATTACTTCGAAACGCACGTTGTCGCCTTCCCGTCGCCGCCGTTCATGTCGCCCTCCTCCGCGGCTCGCCGCGCCCGCGTGACCGCGCGTCGCCGCCGCCCGACCGCGCCTCGCCGTTGCCCCACCGGGCGTTGCCGCTGCCCGACCGCGCGTCGGCGCGGCCCGGCGGCGCGTCGTCGCCCGCGCCCGGCCGCGCCTCGCCGCCCGCGCCCGGCCGCGCCTCGCCGCCCGCGCTCCGCGGCGCGGCCGGCGTCACGAGCATCGCGTCCCCGTACGAGAAGAATCGGTAGCGCTGCTCGACGGCGTGGCGGTAAGCCGCGAGCGTTCGCTCGCGGCCCGCGAACGCGGCGACGAGCATCAGCAGCGACGACTCCGGCAGATGAAAGTTCGTCACGATCGCATCCGCGACGCGGAAGCGGTAGCCCGGGTAGATGAAGAGCTCGGTCTCGCCCTCGAACGGCTCGAGCCGTCCGCCGGATGCGGCCGTCTCGAGCGCGCGGACCGCCGTCGTGCCCACGGCGATGACGCGGCCCCCCGACGAGCGCGCCCGCTCGACCGCCGCGCAGGCTTCCGGCGGAACGCGCACCCATTCCGCGTGCAGCCGGTGGTCCTCGATCCGCTCCGTTCGGACCGGCGCGAACGTCCCGGCGCCGACGTGCAGCGTCAGGAACGCGCGCTCGACGCCCCGCTCGTCGAGCCGCGCGAGGAGCGTGTCGTCGAAGTGCAGACCCGCGGTCGGCGCGGCGACCGCTCCGGGCGCCCGCGCATAAACGGTCTGATAGCGGCTGCGGTCGGCGTCCTCCGGCGCCCGCTCGATATAGGGCGGAAGCGGGACCTGGCCGTACGCGGCGAAGTAGGGCTCGACTTCGCGGTCGAATCCGAGCACGAAGAGATCGTCCTCGCGCGCCTCGACCACGGCCCGCACGCCGCCCGGCAGCTCGAGCTCGCCGCCCGGCCGAGGGCTGCGGCTCGCGCGAAGCTGCACGACGGCGCGGCGCGGCGCCGTAATGCGCTCGAGCAGGATCTCGACCCGGCCGCCGGTGGCCTTGCGGCCGAGGAGCCGGGCCGGCAGCACTCGCGTGTCGTTCAGCACGAGGAGGTCGCCCGGCGCGAGCAGCTCGATCAGATCGGCGAAGCGGCGGTCCTCGATCCGCCCGCTCGCGCCGTCGAGCACGAGCAGCCGGCTCGCGCTGCGCTCCGGCAGCGGAGCCTGCGCGATCAGCTCCGGCGGCAGGTCGAACGCGAAGTCGCGGCGGTCCATCGGGGCCGCATTCTAGCCTTGCGGCGCTTCGCTTTGCGGCGCGGACGCCGCGCTGTTGTATCCTTATGCGCGCCCCGCGGCCGGGATGGCGGAACTGGTAGACGCGCTGGACTCAAAATCCAGTGGGGTAAAACCCGTGTCGGTTCGATCCCGACTCCCGGCACCATCGCCCCGAGCGCCGGTCGTTCTCTCGAACGGGTCGGCCCCGTCGGCTGCTCCCGCGCCCGAGCAAGGTCACTTCGCCGTCCGCTCGGCGACGTCCTCCGCTATCGTCGGCGGGCGCTTGTGCAGCTGGACCGGCCGCCGCTCCCGCCGGCGCAACCTCAGGTTCAGCATCTCCACCACGACCGAGAAGAACATCGCGAAGTAGATGTAACCCTTCGGGATGTGGAAATCGATGCCTTCCGCGATCAGCACGACGCCGATCAGCACGAGGAAGCTCAGCGCGAGCATCTTCACGGTGGGGTGCGCGTCCACGAAGCGGCCGATCGCGCCCGCCGCGAACATCATGACGCCGACCGCGGCCACGATCGCGATGATCATCACGGCCACGTCCTCGGCCATGCCGACGGCCGTGATCACGGAATCGAGCGAGAACACGATGTCGATGAGCGCGATTTGAACCAGGACCGCGACGAAATTCGCGGCCTTCACCGCATGCCCCTCGCCTGCCACGCCTTCGAGGCTGTCGTGAATCTCGAGAGTGGCCTTGCCGAGCAGGAACAGCCCGCCGGCGATCAGAATCAGATCGCGGCCCGAGATGCCGACGTCGAGCACGTCGAAGAGGTCCGCCTGAAGACGCATCACCCACGTGATCACGAGCAAGAGCAGGATGCGCGTGCCCATCGCGAGGCCGAGCCCCAAGATGCGGGCGCGCTGCCGCTGGGCTTCCGGGAGCCGCCCGACGAGGACGGAGATGAAGACGATGTTGTCGACGCCGAGGACGATCTCGAGCAGCGTCAACGTGGCGAGCGCCGCCCACGCTTCGGGAGACGCGATCCAATCCATGCCGGGCCGGTACGTTTACCGCCGGGAAGGAGCCGCTTGGACGATGGCTATTCCGAGGCTTCGTCGAGCGCCTTGGCGAGCGCCTGCGGCGTCAGGTATCCGCCGAGCAGCTCGCCGTTCTCGGCGAACATGGCGGGCGTGCCCCGCACGCCGATGCGCTGGCCGAGATCGTAATGCTCGGCGACGGGCGTGTCCCCGCACTCGGCATCCGGCACCTCGCCGCCGAGCTTCGCGCGCGTGAGCGCGGTGTTGCGGTCCTTCGCGCACCAGACCTTCTCGGCCTTGAACCACGACTCGGTGTCGGGCCCGGTTCGCGGATAGAAGAGGTAATGGACCTCGATGCCCATCGCCGTGACCTTGTCGATCTCGCGATGGAACTGCCGGCAGTAGCCGCAATCGATGTCCGTGAAGATCGTGACCGTATGCTTGACCTCGCCGCTCTCGGGGCTGAAGACGATCATGTCGTCGGCGTCGACGCCGTTCAGCAGCTCGACGCGGGCCTTGGAACGCGTCTTCTCGGTGACGTTCTCGCGAGTCTGCAGATCGTAGACCTCGCCCTCGATGAAATAGCGGCCGTCCGCGGTGACATAGCCGACGTTCGAGCCCACGGACACCTGATAGACGCCCTCGATCGGCGACTCGGTGATGTCGCCGGCATCGACGCCGTTCAGCTTCGCAGCGAGCTCTTCCTTGGTGAGTGCGGCGGGCTCGTCGGCGACGGCGGCCGACAGTGCGAGCCCAAGCGGCAGGATGATCCACGTCGTCTTCACGGCTTCTCCCGACCTCGAGCGGCGGCTCGAGCTGAACGGACCGATTCTAGCAAAAACCCGCGCCGCCGCTATGCCGCCCGCCGGTCCGTGGACCGCGGCCGCCGGGGCCTCAGCCGCGGGGATGGTGCCGGCTGTGGAGCTCCTTCATGCGCTCGCGGGCGACGTGCGTGTAAATTTGGGTCGTCGACACGTCGCTGTGCCCGAGCAACAGCTGCACCACGCGAAGGTCGGCGCCGTTGTTCAGCAAGTGAGTCGCGAACGCGTGCCGGACCGTGTGCGGAGACAGCTTCTTGTGAATGCCGGCCTTCTTCGCGTAGCGCTTGATGATGTGCCAGAAGGCCTGGCGAGTCATGCGGTCGCCTCGGCGCGTGGGGAACAAGTAGTCGGTCTGCCGCTCGAGCAGGATCTCGCTGCGGGGGCCGGCGATGAACTCGCGCAGCCAATCCTGCGCTTCGTCGCCGAGCGGTATCAGGCGCTCGCGGTCGCCCTTGCCGACGATCCGCAGCACGCCTTGATTGAGGTTGACCTGCCCCATCTTCAGGTTGATCAGCTCCGAGACGCGCACGCCGGTCGCATAGAGCACCTCCAGCATCGCGCGGTCGCGGTGGCCGAGCGGCTCGGTCACGTTCGGGGCGGCGAGCAGGGCCTCGACCTCGTCCTCGGTCAACGACTGCGGGAGCGCGCGCCCGATCTTCGGCATCGCGATCTGTGCCGTCGGGTCCTCGCCGATCAACCCTTCCCGGAGGAGATAGCGATAGAAGCGCCTGAAGCTCGAGAGCTGCCGCGCCGTGGACCGCGGTTTTGCGCCGCCCTCGACGCGCCACGCGATGTACTCGAGCACGTCGGCCCGGCGCGCCCGGCTCAGCTCGACCGCGCGCTCCTCGAGCCTTTGATTCAACGCGAGGAGGTCGGCGCGGTAGGCACCCAAGGTGTTCTCCGAAAGGCCGCGCTCCATCCAAATGGCGTCGAGGAACCGATCGATCAGGGTTTTCGGATCCCTGGCCAGCTTGCTTCCCGCCTCCGCCGGTTCTGTCTGGTAGAAGTTGTGCGCCATCTCGGTCGGTTGCTTCTCGCCGCGGTCCCTTCGCCGAGCGCAGATCGTCGTTACACTCCGGGAGCACGCAGCCGCCGGCGAGGGTCGAGCCCGTTCTTCGTGAAATTCGAGAACGCGATGAAATTCAACGCATTACGAGAAAGCTCCAGGCCTCGGTCCTCGGCTCCAGGGTGCCGATCGAGTATGGTGAGGCCGGCGCGCGCGGTGCGTGACCCCCGTCACAAAACCCCCCGTCGCGTTAACATAAAGAGAAATGTGTCACAGAAAAACGATCCCGCCCCGTTCAGCCTTCGGCGCGCCGCTGAAGCGCCTTTGACATAACCGTGATGGGAACCGCAATTGCGGGCAGGGCTGCCCGCTTCGTCTACGGCTGCCACGCTTGGGCGTCCCTGCTCTTGATCTCGGCCTCGCTCGCCTGCGCGCTCGCGGTCACGCCCGGAGTGGACCGCCGGCGCCGCCTCGCCCGCGCGGCCGCGCGACTGTTCTTTTTCGTGATCGGGAGCCCGGTCAGAGTCGACGGCGCGGTGCCGCCGTCGCAGGCGTGCGTCGTGGTCGCGAACCACTCGAGCTATCTCGACGGCGTCGTGCTGACCGCGGCGCTGCCCCCGCGCTTCACGTTCCTGATCAAGCGCGAGATGACCGCCGTGCCGCTCGCCGGATTCATTCTGAAGCGCCTCGGCTCGAAGTTCGTCGATCGCGGCGACGCCCGCCACCGGAAGGTCACCGCGCGCGATCTCGTGGCGTCGGCCGCGAACGGCGACGCGCTCGCGCTCTTCCCCGAGGGCACGTTCGATCGGGCGCCGGGCCTCAAGCCGTTTCAAACCGGAGCTTTCGCGGCCGCGTGGCGCGCGACGCTTCCGGTCGTCCCGGCCGTCGTGCTCGGCGCGCGGCACAAGCTTCCCTCCGGCGCCTTCCTGCCCGCGCCCGGACCGCTCCGGGTGCGCCTCTGCGAGCCGCTCGACTCCGCCGGATACCGGTCGTCCCGCGAGCTGATGCGGGCGACCCGGGCGGCGATGCTCGCGCATCTCGGCGAGCCCGACCTGGACACGGCGGACGCCGGCGGACGCGCGGACGACGGCACGGCCGCCGAGGACGACGCTCCCGTCCGAGCGGAAACGCCGGCCGCGAGCACGGCCGAGCCTGACTTCCCCGGTCGCGGGGCCTCGGCGCCCGCGGCCTGTCACATTCCGGAGTAGTTCGGGCCGCTGCCGCCTTCGGGCGGGACCCACGTGATGTTCTGGGCGGGGTCCTTGATCTCGCAGGCCTTGCAGTGAATGCAGTTCGCCGCGTTGATCTGGAAGCGGGGCGCGCCGGCGGCATCCGTGACGATCTCGTACACCGCGGCCGGGCAGTAGCGCTGCGCCGGCTCGTCGTACACCGGCAAATTCCGCTCGATCGGGACCGTCGGGTCCGCGAGCTTCAGGTGGCAGGGCTGGTCCTCGTCGTGCTCGGTATTCGACAAATACACCGAGGACAGCCGATCGAACGTGATCGTACCGTCCGGCGGCGGGTACTCGATGCGCTTCGCGGCGTCGGCCGGTCGGAGCCGCGCATGATCCGGGCGCGGATCGCGCAGCGTGAACGGGGTCCGTCCCCGGAGCACGTTCTGCTCGAGAAACGCGAGCGCGCCGCCGCCGAGGCGGCCGAGGCGCGCGAAGCCGGCGCTGAAGTTGCGCGCTCGCGTGAGCTCCGCCCAGACCCAGGACCCGCGCACGCGCTCCGGATAATCGGTGAGCTCGCGCCCGCCGCCGGCGCCGTCGCGAAGGGCCGCGAAAACGCTTTCGGCCGCGAGCATCCCCGTCTTCATGGCCGTATGCGTGCCCTTGATCTTCGCCCCGTTCAGGAATCCCGCGTCGCAGCCGACGAGCACGCCGCCCGGGAACGCGAGCCGCGGCAGCGACTCGAGCCCGCCTTTGTTCACGGCGCGGGCGCCGTAGCCGATCCGCCGGCCGCCGCGCAGAACGGATTCGATCGCCGGGTGGCGCTTGAAACGCTGAAACTCCTCGAACGGGGACAGATACGGATTGCGGTAATGGAGCGCGATGACGAAGCCGACCGACACGCGGCCGTTCGCGGCGTGGTACAGGAACCCGCCGCCGTCCGTGTCGTCCGGCAGCGGCCAGCCCGTGGTATGGAGAACCTCGCCGGGGCGGTGCCGCTCGGCGTCGACCTCCCACAGCTCCTTGAAGCCGAGGCCGTAGTGCTGCGGATCGCGGCCGCGGCGCAGGTCGAAGCGCCGTTCGAGCTCCAGGCCGAGATTGCCCCGGCAGCCCTCCGCGAAGATCACGTACTTCGCGGCGAGCGCGTAGCCGCGCTGGAAGTTGGCCTTCTCCTCGCCGCTTCGCGACCGCCCCATGTCGCCGGTGGCGACGCCCGCGACCCGGCCCTCCGCGTCGTACAGGACCTCGGTCGCCGCGAAGCCCGGCAGCACGTCGCAACCGAGCTGCTCCGCTTGCTCGCCGAGCCACTTGCACAGATCGCCGAGGCTGATCACGTAGTTGCCGTGATTGCGGAGCGGCGCCGGGACGAGGAACGGCGGAACGTCGACGCCGCGGCGCTCGTCGAGCAGCCACCGGACGCGCTCCTCGGTCACCGGGACCGTGACCGGCGCGCCGCGGTCGGCCCAATCCGGGAAAAGCTCGGCGAGCGCACGGGGCTCGAGAATCGCGCCGGAGACGATATGCGCGCCGATCTCGGAGCCCTTCTCGACGAGGCCGACGGAGAGCTCGGCGCCGTGCTCGGCCGCGAGCTGGCCGAGGCGGCACGCGGCCGAGAGCCCGGCCGGCCCACCGCCGACGATGACGACGTCGAAGGCCATCGTCTCGCGCGGCCGAGCTTCGGCCGACTCGCGAGCGGAGGCTCCCTGGTGTGGATTTCCGGCGTGGGACACAGGTGGGGGCGGATTGTAACATTTGCCCTGAGTACGACCTCGAGTCCCGCCGTGTCTCGACCTCTCTGGACGCCGACCGAAGCCCGCGCTTCCGCGAGCCTCCTGCATCGCTTCATCCGCGAGCATGCGCCTCGGCTCGACGGCGCGGGCTACGACGCGCTCCATGCGTGGAGCGTCTCGAAGCCCGACGAGTTCTGGGGCGCGATGGCCGACTTCGCCGGCATCCGCTTCGCGGCGCCGCCGTCGAGCGTGGTCGCCGATTTCGACCGGATGCCTGGAGCGAGATGGTTCGAAGGCGCCGAGCTAGGGTTCGCGGACAACTTGCTGCGGCCGGACTTCGACGGGCCCGCGCTGATCGCGATCGACGAGACCGGCCGGCGCAAAGTGCTCGATCGGCGCGCGGTGCGAGCGCAGGCGGCGGCCGTCGCCGCCTCGCTCGAGGCGCTCGGCGTCGGTCCGGGCGACCGCGTCGCGGGGCTCCTGCCGAACTGCGCCGAGACCGTCGTCGCGATGCTCGCGGCCGCGAGCATCGGCGCGGTCTGGACGTCGTGCTCGCCGGATTTCGGCGCTCGCGGCGTGCTCGAGCGCTTCGGCCAGACCGAGCCGAAGGTGCTGTTCGCCGCGGACGGCTACTTCTACGGCGGAAAGCGGATCGACACGCTCGCGAAGACGGCGGAGGTCGCGGCCGCGCTTCCCGGCCTCCGCGCCGTCGTCGTCGTCGGCTTCTGCGATCCGCGGCCCGAGATCGCGGCGATCCCCGCAGCGCTGCGGTTCGACGAGATCGCCCGGGAGACCGCCCACGGCGCGCTCGCGCCGCGCGCGTTGCCGTTCGCGCATCCGCTCTACATCCTGTATTCGTCGGGCACGACGGGGCCGCCGAAATGCATCGTGCACGGCGCGGGCGGAACGCTGCTTCAGCACCAGAAGGAGCACATCCTGCACTGCGACATCCGCCCGAACGACGTCGTCTTCTACTTCACGACCTGCGGCTGGATGATGTGGCACTGGCTCGCGTCGGCGCTCGCCGCCGGCGCGACGCTCGTGCTCTACGACGGGTCGCCGTTTCACCCGGATCCGGGAGTGCTCTGGCGTGCGGCCGAGCGCGAGAGGATCGCCGTGTTCGGCACGAGCGCGAAGTACCTCGCCGCGCTCGAGCAGAGCGGATACCGGCCGCGGGACCAAGTCGACCTGGCAGCCCTGAAATCGGTGCTCTCTACCGGCTCCCCGCTCGCGCCGTCGAGCTTCGACTACGTGTACGACGCGATCAAAAAAGATCTGCAGCTTTCGTCGATCTCGGGCGGGACCGACATCATTTCGTGCTTCGCGCTCGGCAACCCGATGCTTCCGGTGTATCGCGGCGAGCTCCAGTGCCGGGGGCTCGGCATGGACGTGCAGGTCTACGACGACGCGGGGCGGCCGGTGCAAGGCCGCAAGGGCGAGCTCGTCTGCGCTTCGCCGTTTCCGTCGATGCCGCTCGGCTTCTGGAACGATCCGGACGGCGCGAAATACCGCGCGGCCTACTTCGAGCGCTTTCCGGGCGTCTGGTGCCACGGCGACTACGCGGAGCTCACGCCGCACGGCGGGCTGATCATTCACGGCCGTTCGGACGCGGTGCTGAACCCGGGCGGCGTGCGCATCGGCACCGCGGAGATTTACCGGATCGTCGAGCAGTTTCCGGAGGTCGCCGAATGCGTCGCCGTGGGGCAGGAGTGGGACGGTGACACGCGGATCGTGCTGTTCGTCCGGCTGATGGAAGGCCGAGCGCTCGACGGCAGGCTCGTCGATACGATTCGCGCGGCGCTGAAGCGCGAAGCGAGCCCGCGGCACGTGCCGGCGAAGATCCTCGCGGTCACGGACATACCGCGCACGCTGAACGGCAAGATCTCCGAGACGGCGGTCCGCGACGCCGTGCACGGACGCGACGTGCCGAACCGCGACGCGCTCGCCAATCCCGAGGCGCTCGATCAGTACCGCAATCGCCCCGAGCTCGCCTCCTGATGACACCGCTCGACGACTATCGGCGCCGGGTCGCCGCCGGGGAGCTCACGCCCGACCCGGCGCAGCAAGAAGCGTTGTCCTCGCTCGAGAGGCTGCGGGCCGAGCTGGTCGCGGCCGGCGCGCCGCCGCGGGGGTGGCGCCGCACGCTCGCCCGCACGCTGCGCCGGCCCATCGTTCCGGTCCGCGGCGTCTATCTCTGGGGCGGCGTCGGGCGCGGCAAGACGATGATGATGGATCTCTTCTGCGCGTCGCTGCCGTTCGACGACAAGCTGCGGCTTCATTTCCACCGCTTCATGGCCGAGGTGCACGCGGGCCTCAAGCGCCACCGCGACCGCCCGGACCCGCTCGAGCTGGTCGCCGACCGGCTGGCGGACCGTACGCGGATCCTCTGCTTCGACGAGCTCGCCGTCACCGACATCGCCGACGCGATGATCCTCGGGAATCTGCTCAGGGCGCTGTTCGCCCGCGGCGTGGCGCTCGCGGCCACGTCCAACCTCGAGCCGGGCGAGCTCTATCGCGACGGGCTGCAACGGCAACGCTTCGTGCCGACCATCGGTCTGATCCGGGATTACACCGAGGTCGTGCGTGTCGCGGGCACCCACGACTATCGCCTGCAGTTTCTCGAGACCGCGGACGTCTACCTCTATCCCGACGACGACGCGGCGCACCGGCGCCTCGAGAGCTACTTCCGGGCGATCGCGCCGGACTCGGCGAGCTCGGGCGGACGCATCGAGGTGCTCGGCCGGCCGATCGAGTACCTGCGGGCGTCTGACGGCATGATCTGGTTCGACTTCGCCCAGGTCTGCGACGGCCCGCGCAGCCAGGACGATTACATCGAGCTGTCGCGGCTATACGGGACCGTGCTCGTCTCCGGCGTGCCGCGCTTCAGCCCGGCGCTCGAGAACCAGGCGCGCCGTTTCATCGCGCTCGTCGACGAGTTCTACGACCGCCGCGTGAAGCTGATCCTGTCGGCCGATGCGCCGGTCGACGAGCTCTATCGCGGCAACCGGCTGAGCCACGAGTTCCTCCGCACGCGCAGCCGCCTCGTCGAGATGCAGAGCCACGACTACCTCGCGGCCGCCCACCGGCCCTGAAAAAGGTGTCAGACACCTTTTTCTGGCCGTAGCCGGCGAAAAAGGTGTCAGACACCTTTTTGAACCAGTCAGGCGCCGATCCGCGTGCGAACTTCGATCAGCTCCGGGAAGAACGAGATGTCGAGGGCCTTCTTCAGGAAGGTCACGCCGGCGGTGCCGGCGGTGCCCGCCTTGTAGCCGATGATCCGCTCGACCGTCTTCATGTGCTGGAAGCGCCAGGCCTGGAAGTCGATCTCGATGTCGACGAGGCGCTCGCACACCTCGTAGGCGGCCCAGTACTCGTCCGGATGCGCGTAGATCACCTCGAACACGTCGACGACGCCGGGGTGATGCTCATAACGCTCCGTCCAGTCCCGCTCCACGCGCTCGAGCGGCACCCGATGTCCGACGCGGTACAGGTAGCGCAGGAACTCGTCGTAAAGGCTCGGGCTCTCGAGCGCGCGCTTCAGCGCGCGGTAGTACTCCAGGTTGTGGCGGAACACCTGGAGCATCTCGCGCGATTTGTTCCCGAGCTTGAACTCGAGCAGACGATACTGCGGCGATTGGAAGCCCGATGCGGTCCCGAGCGCATCGCGGAACGCCGCATATGCGCTCGGCGTGAGCGTCGCGAGCACCTCCCACTGCGCGGTCAGCTGCTTCTGGACGCGGGTCACCCGCGCCAAGGTCTTGATGCTCCCAGCGAGCTCGTCCTGCTTGAGGCACTCGACCGCGGCGTCGAGCTCGTGCAGCACGAGCTTGAACCAGAGCTCCGCGACCTGATGCTGAATGATGAACAGGACCTCGTCGTGATGGCCCGTCAGCGGGCGCTGCGCGCCGAGGAGCTTGTCGAGCTGAAGATAGATATCGTAGCGAACGGCGGAGGCGTTCTCCTTGTCGTTCGTCCGCTCGGCGCCGCTCGCCGCGCGGTGCTCGTCCTTGCCGGTCTTGCTCGTCATTTCGTCACTTCTCGCCGCTCGTTCGCGGCGCAGAGTGTAACCCGGCTTCGGGCGGCGGAAGAAATCGTGCACCGGGCGCTGCGCAGAGCATAAGGATATGCTTTCGCGTTCGCTCGACCGACAATAGGGCGGGAACCGTCACGATGCGAGCCAAGACCGGAACACAAGCGGAGCGTTTGGATGCCGTCGCGGCCAGCGCCGACCGGATGGAGCCGGCCAAGACGCTCCCGGGCGACGCCAAGCGCTTCATCCGGCAGTACTACGCGCAGGTGGCCGTCGAGGACCTGACCGCCGAGCCGGCAGTGCTCGCGGCCGCGGCGCTCGACCATCTCCGGTGGGCGCGGACGCGCCGGCCGGGCACGCCGAAGATCCGCGCCTTCAACCCCACGCTCGAGAAGAACGGCTGGACGTCGCCGCACACGATCGTCCAGATGGTCAACGACGACATGCCGTTTCTCGTCGACTCCACGACGATGACGCTCGACGCGCTCGGCCACGCGATTCACATCACGATCCATCCGCTCCTGCCCGTGACGCGCAACGGCCGCGGCGTATTGACCGACATCGCGAGCCCGAAGATCGCGACGCGCGCCCGGATCGAATCCTTCATCCACATCGAGATTTCGCGGTGCACGGATACCCGTGTGCTCCGCCGCATCGAGGACGAGCTCGCAACGACACTGCACGACGTGCGCCGCGCGGTCGAGGATTGGCGCCCGATGCTCGAGCGGCTCGACGCGGCCAGGAAGGAGCTCGCGGCCGCGAAGGGTCCGCCGCCCGACCTGCAGCGCGAATCATGCGAGCTCCTCGCGTGGCTCGGGGACGATCACTTCACGCTGCTCGGCTACCGCGAATATCGGTTGGAGCGCGGCCGCAACGCCGACCTGCTGCACGCGATCCCGGGCACCGGCCTCGGGATTCTCCGCGAGGGCGGGCGCCCGCTCGAGCCCACTCGCCTCACCGGCCCCGCGCGCGAGGAGGCCCGATCCACGGATCCCCTCGTGATCACGAAGACGAACGCGCGCTCGCGCGTGCATCGTCCGGTGCCGATGGACTACGTCAGCGTGAAGGTCTTCGACACGCGCGGACGCCCGACGGCCGAGCGCCGCTTCCTCGGCCTCTATACCTCGTCGGCTTACAACGAGCTTCCGCGCGACATCCCGCTGCTGCGGCTCAAGGCGCGGCAGCTGATCGCGCAGTCCGGCGTCGATCCGCGCAGCCACCGCGGCAAGATGCTCCAGCACATCGTCGACACGTTTCCGCGCGACGACCTGTTCCAAGCGTCGATCGAGGAGCTTCGCCGGATCACGAACGGCATCCTCGCTCTTCAGGAGCGCCGGCGCGTGCGGCTCTTCCACCGGCGCGACGCCTTCGGGCGCTTCTATTCGTGCCTCGTCTACCTGCCGCGCGACCAGTACAACCGCCGCGCCCGGGAGCGCGTCGAGCAGATTCTGCTGCGCGGACTGGACGGCACGTCGGCCGAGACGGACGTGATGGTCTCGGAGTCGCCTCTGGCGCGCCTCGCCGTGACGGTGCGGACGGATCCGAGCAAGCCGACCTCGCCGGACATGACGGCCCTCGAGCGCGAGATCGCGCAAGCGGTCAGAAGCTGGCAGGACAAGCTTCGCGAGGCGCTCGCGGCGTCGCGGCCCGAGGACGAGGCGCTCGAGCTGGCCGGCCGCTTCGCCGACCACTTCTCGGCTTCGTACCAGGACGAGGTGCCGCCGGAGCGCGCCGCCGACGACATCGATCGCGTGGCGCGGATCGCGGACGGCGCGAGCACGCTCGAGATGACGCTGCGCCAGCCGCAGGGCCCGGGAACCGGGCTCGAGTTCTGGACGTTCACGCCGCGGGAGCCGATCCCGCTCTATGTCGCGCTGCCGATCTTCGAGAACATGGGCCTGCGCGTCCTCGGCGAGGGCATCTACGCCGTACGTCTCGATGCCGGCCCGATCTGGATCCAGGACTTCAAGCTCGAGACCGCCTCCGGAAAGCCCGTCGACGCGGCCGCGGTCGCCCCGCGTTTCGAGGACTGCTTCGCGCGCGTGCTGTCCGGCGACGCCGACAACGACCGCTTCAACGCGTTCGTCGTCGCCGCCGGCCTCGATTGGCGGGAGGCGGCCCTGCTTCGTGCATACGGCAAGTACCTCGCGCAAACCGGCATGCGTTTCAGCCAGGCTTACATGCAGGAGGTGCTCGCGCGCTACCCCGCGTTCTGCGCGGCGCTCGTCGGCCTCTTCAACGCATTGTTCGACCCGGACGTCGAAGCCGAAGCTCGTGCCGAGGCGTGTGCCCGCCACGAGCGGGCGCTCTCGGACGAGATCAACCGCACCACGAGCCTCGACGAGGACCGAATTCTGCGCGCTTTCGCGGCTACGGTCGGCGCGACGCTGCGCACGAATTTCTTCCAGGAAGCGAACGGCGCGCGGAAGCCGTATCTGTCGTTCAAGCTCGACTCGTCGAAAGTCCCCGAGCTCCCGCGGCCGCGGCCGATGTTCGAAATCTTCGTGTACTCGCAACGCGTCGAGGGCGTGCACTTGCGCGCAAGCCGGATCGCGCGGGGCGGCATCCGCTGGTCGGACCGCCGGGAGGACTTTCGCACCGAGATCCTCGGCCTGATGAAGGCGCAGCAGGTGAAGAACGCCGTGATCGTGCCGAACGGCGCGAAAGGCGGCTTCGTCTGCAAGCGCTTGCCGGAAGGCGACCGCGACGCCGTGCGGCGCGAGGTCGTCGCATGCTATCAAACGTTCATCCGCGGGCTCCTCGATCTCACGGACAACATCGTCGGCGATTCGATCGTGACGCCGCCGCGCGTGCGCCGCCGCGATGGCGACGACCCTTATCTCGTCGTCGCCGCCGACAAAGGCACGGCGACGTTCTCCGACATCGCGAACGCGCTCGCCGCCGAGTACGGCTTCTGGCTCGGCGACGCGTTCGCGTCCGGCGGCTCCGCCGGCTACGACCACAAGAAAATGGGCATCACCGCCCGGGGCGCCTGGGAATCGGTGAAGCGCCACTTCCGCGAGCTCGGCATCGACGTGCAGAGCGAGGATTTCACGGTCGTCGGCATCGGCGACATGTCCGGCGACGTCTTCGGCAACGGCATGCTGCAGTCCGAGCACATCAAGCTCGTCGCCGCGTTCGATCACCGGCACATCTTCGTGGATCCCGACCCCGATCCGGCCGTGAGCTTCGCCGAGCGCAAGCGGCTGTTCGAGCTGCCCGGCTCGAGCTGGGACGATTACGACCGCAGCAAGCTCTCGCCGGGCGGAGGCGTCTACTCGCGTCAGAGCAAGTCGATCGAGCTGCATCCCGCCGCGCGAAAGGCGCTCGGCATCGAGGCCGCGAGGATCACGCCTCCCGAGCTGATTCGTGCCGTGCTGACGGCGCCCGTCGACCTTCTCTGGAACGGCGGGATCGGCACGTACGTGAAGGCGAGCGACGAGCCGCACGCGAGCGCCGGCGACCCGGCGAACGACGCGCTGCGCGTGAACGGCAACGAGCTTCGCTGCCGGGTCGTCGGCGAAGGCGGAAATCTCGGCTTCACACAGCCCGGGCGCATCGAGTACGCGCTCCGCGGCGGCCGGATCAACACCGACTTCATCGACAACTCCGGGGGCGTCGACTGCTCCGACCGCGAGGTCAACATCAAGATCCTGCTGAACGGCGCCGTCGCCGCGGGCCGCCTCACGAAAGCGGCGCGCAATCGGATGCTCGCGGCGATGAAGGACGACGTCGCGCGCGGAGTCCTCGCGAACAACTACGGGCAGACGCAGGCGCTGTCGATCGCGGCAGCACGCTGCGCAGAGCGCCTCGGCGAGCACATTCGCCTGATCCGGATGCTCGAGACGCAGGGGCACCTCGACCGTGCCGTCGAGCACCTGCCCCCCGACGACGAGCTCGAGGCGCGCCGCCGCGGCGGCTTCGGGCTCACGCGGCCCGAGCTCGCCGTCATCCTCGCGTACGCGAAGATCGAGCTCACGGCCGAGCTGATCGCGAGCGATATCCCGGAGGATCCCTACTGCGCGCGCGAGGTCATGCTCTACTTTCCGCAGCTGATCCAGGAGCGCTTCGGCGAGCTGATCGGCACGCATCGGCTGCGGCGCGAGATCGTCGCGATGCTGATCTCGAGCAGCATGATCAACCGAATGGGGCCGTTCTTCGTGCTCCGCGCCCGCCAGGAAGTGGGCGCCACCGCCGCGCAGGTCGCGCGCGCGTACTCGATCGCGCGCGAGGTATTCGACGTGCGCCGTCTGTGGCGGCAAATCGAGGCGCTCGACTATCGGATTCCGGCCGCGGTGCAGTACGACACGATCTTCCAGATCAGCCGGATGATGCGTCGCGCGGTGTACTGGCTTCTGCAGCGCTACCCGGAAGAGCTCGACATCGAGCCGATGGTCGAGCGGTTTCGCCCCGGCGTCGCGCGCATCACGGAGTCGCTGCCGAGGCTTCTCGGCGGCGGCACCGGGCGGCGCTTCGACGGCGATGCCGAGCAATTCGAGCAATGGGGCTTGCCGCTCCCCGTGGCAAAGCGAGTCGCTTCGCTGCAGGTGATGACCCAGATGCTCGAGATCGTGCAGCTCGCCGACGAGCGCGGCCTCGAGCCGAAGGAGCTCGCGCGCCTCTACTTCGAGCTCGGGCGCAAGCTGCGGCTCGACTGGGTGCGCGAGCAGATCGAGGCGCTGAAGGTCGACGGGCACTGGCATGCCCTCGCGCGCGCGCATCTCCGCGAGCGCCTCGCTCGCGAGCACCGCGCGGTGCTGACGCAAATCCTCGACGCGCACGGCGAGGAGGATCTGCGCGCGGCGCTCGCCGAATGGCTCGCGGACTCTGCGGCGCGGATCGCGCCCGTGCAGGCGGTCCTCGACGAGATGCGGGCCGGTCCCGGCGCGGATTTCGCGACGCTCTCGGTAGCGCTGCGGCAGATCGAGCGGCTGACGCAGTAGCGATTGCGCGGCATCCGCGTCCGCGCCGCGCGGGATTCGCGTCCACGCCCTCGCCCACCCGCGGTTGAATTGCGGCTTCCGACCCCGAACAATAGCGCCATGAATTCTCGAACTCGGGCGGAGCTCGGCAAGCTCGTGCTCGTCCGCCACGGCCAAAGCGACTGGAACCTGAAGAACCTTTTCACCGGCTGGACCGACGTCGATCTCACGGAGCAAGGCATTCGTGAGGCGCGCGACGCGGGCCGCACGCTCGCGGACGCGCGGATCGTTTTCGACATCGCGTTCACGTCCGTTCTCGTGCGCGCGATCCGCACGCTCTGGCTGATCCTGGACGAGATGAAGCTCATGTGGATCCCGGTGGAGCGACATTGGCGCCTGAACGAGCGCCACTACGGCGCGCTCCAGGGGCTCGACAAGGCCGAGACGGCCGCGAAGCACGGGGCGGAGCAGGTCAAGATTTGGCGGCGCAGCTACGACGTGCCGCCGCCGCCGCTCGCGCCCGACGACCCGCGTCACCCGCGGCACGACGCGCGCTACGCAGGGCTTCCGCCGTCCGCCGTGCCGTCCACCGAGTCGCTGAAGTCGACGCTCGACCGCGTGCAGCCGTACTGGGAGGACCGCATCGTTCCGGAGCTTCGTGCCGGGCGCAACGTGCTCGTCGCCGCGCACGGCAACAGCCTGCGCGCGCTCGTGAAGATGCTCGAAGGCATCTCCGATCAGGACATCGTCGGCCTCAACATCCCGACCGGCGTTCCGCGCCTCTACGAGCTCGACGCCGAGCTCAATCCGACGCGCGCGGAATACCTCGGCGATCCCGCGGCCATCGCCGCCGCCGCGGAAGCCGTCGCGAACCAAGCGGCGGCGCCGCGCGGCTGAAGATGCTCTACGACCTCGGCGAGCATCGAGTGGCAACGGCCGACGACGCGTGCTTCGTCGCGCCGAGCGCGTCGGTCATCGGCCGCGTGCAGCTCGGCCGCGACGTCAGCGTCTGGTTCAGCGCCGTTCTCCGCGGGGACAGCGCGCCGATCACGATCGGCGACCGCACGAACGTGCAAGACACGGCGGTCGTGCACGTCGACGGCGACGCACCGGCGGAGATCGGCGCGAACGTCACGATCGGCCATGCGGCCGTCGTGCACGGTTGCCGCGTCGGCGACTTCTGCTTGATCGGCATCGGCGCGACGATCCTGAGCCACGCGGTGCTCGGCCGCTACTGCATCGTCGGCGCGAACGCGCTGATCACCGAGCGCAAGTCGTACCCCGACCGTTCGCTGATCGTCGGCGTGCCGGCGAAACGCGTGCGGGAGGTCACGGACGACGAGGTCGCCATGCTCGAGGCGAGCGCCGCGCACTACGTCGAGATGGGCCGCCGCTACGCCCGCGAGCTCAAGCCGCGCTGACGCTCGCGCGGCCGCGCTGCGCGAGCGCGAGTCGTCCGCCGCGTCACTCCGGCAGCGCGAGCGCGATCAGCTCCGCCGGGCCCGGTCTTCCGACCGACAGCACGATGAACTGCCGCCCGCCGACCATGTAAGTCATCGGCTTGCTCCCGACCTGCCCCGGCAGCTCGATCTCGGCGACGATCTTCCCGGTCGCCTTGTCGTACGCGCGCAGGACCGGATCGCCGCCCCAGCCTTCGCCGGCGAAGAGAAGCGTCTTCGTGACGAGCAGGACGGGCCGCGCCGGCTTGCCGGTCGGCGGGATGTCGAGCCCCTCGAGCGCCGGGTTGTTCTTCACGTCGTCCGGCGTATCCCCGTTCGGCACCATCCAGAGGTGCTCGCCGGTGTTCATGTCGATCGCGGTGATACGGCCCCAGGGCGGCTTGACGAGCGGCAGATCGAGCGGGCTCGGCACCTGTCCTCCGGAGAACACGTAGCTGATGTCCGTGAGGTCGGGCTCGGCGCGCACCGAAAGCACGGCCGGGTTCGTCGTCGAGCCGACGTAGAGGATCCCGGTCTCCGGGTCCGCGGCCCCGCCTTCCCAGTTCGAGCCGCCGCCGAAGCTCGGCAGCATCAGCGTGCCGTGCGTCCCGTCCGGCGCCTCGGCGAGCGACGGCGGCGTGAAGATCGGGCCGAGGCGCAGCCCCTCGATCGACTCGATCGCCGCGGCGCGGATCTCCGGCGTGAAATCGATCAGGTCGTCGATGCTGACGCCCTGCCGGTCGTACGGGGCGGGCTTCGTCGGGAACGGCTGAGTCGGCGACGTCCACTCGCCCGGCACGTCGGACTTCGGGACCGGGCGCTCCTCGATCGGCCACAACGGCTCCCCGGTCACGCGGTCGAACGCGAAAGCGAATGCGTGCTTCGTCAGCTGCACGACGGCCTTGACGTCCCGGCCGCCGACGGAGACGTCCAGCAGGATCGGCGACGTCGGGTTGTCCCAATCCCAGATGTCGTGGTGGATCAGCTGCTGGTGCCAGATGCGTCGGCCGGTGGCGGCGTCGAGCGCGACGAGGCTGTTGCCGAAGAGGTTCGCGCCGGGCCGCTCGCCGCCGTACATGTCGCTCGTCGGCGCTTCGACGGGCAAATACACGATGCCGAGCTCGGGGTCCGCCGCCATCGGCGCCCAGACGCCCGCGTTGCCGGTATACGCGGCGGAGCCTTCGAGCCAGGTGTCGTATCCGAGCTCGCCGGGCTCGGGAACCGTGTGAAACGTCCAGACCAACTTTCCGGTGCGCGCGTCGAACGCGCGGACGTCGCCCTTGACCTGGGTCTTCGATCGCGGCCGCGCGCCGACGCCGTGCGCGGGCCCGACGATGACGAGGTCGCCGATCACGAGGGGCGGCGACGACGAGCCGATGTCGAGGTTGTCCTCGGGACCGCGCAGCCCGATCTTCATGTCGACGATCCCGGCCTCGCCGAACTCGCGCTTCGGCAGTCCGGTCTGGGCATCGAGCGCGACCAGGTGAAAGCCCGGCGTGACGGTGAAGATGCGCTCGTCGCCTTCGCCGTCGGTCCAGTACGCGACGCCTCTACCTGACGATTTCCGCGGCGCCTTCTCGAAGCGCTCGCCCTCGTCCGGCCGCCAGACCCAAAGCGTCTGGCCCGTGGCCGCGTCGATCGCGACGACGTTGCGCGTGACGCCGGCAGTCGCGTAAAGGACGCCGCCGATCATCAGCGGTGTGGTCTCGCTGCGCGCCTCCGGCCGCGGTCCGAAATTCGCGGCGTACCAGCGCCACTCGACGCGCAGATCGCCGACGTTCGATGCGTCGATCTGGTCGAGCGGCGAGTAATGCTGAGCGGCGAGGCTGCCGCCGTAAACCGGCCACTCGACGAGCCCGGCGTCGGTCTTCTCGCCCTGAGCGAGAGCCGCGGATGACAGAGCCGCCGCCAGCGCGGCGCAGATCGACGATCGTCGCAGTCGACGCATGATGGACCTCCCGCAGAAATCGCGCCGCGTCCGACCGGGCCGGCGCGGTTCGTTCTTGTCGCCCAAGAGTAGCGCGATTCGGCCCGCGCCATAACCCGCAGGCGAGATCAGGCGTTCGGCCAGATCCGGATCAGGCCCTCCTGAGCCGTCGAGGCCACGAGGCGGCCGTCCGCCGTGAAGAACCGGCCGAACGCGAGTCCGCGCGCGCCCGACGCGTTCGGGCTGCGCATCGAATGGAGCAGCCACTCGTCGGCGCGGAACGGGCGGTGGAACCACATCGCGTGGTCGAGGCTCGCCATCTGCACGTTGCCGTGCTCGAAGCGGATGCCGTGCGGCAGGGTTGCCGTCGCGACGAGCTGGTAGTCGGAAATGTAAGCGAGGAGCGTCCGGTGCAGGCTCGGGTCGTCCGGCAGCCGCTCGATCGTGCGGACCCAGATATGCCGCAACGGCGGAGCCGGCTCCGGCGAGAAGACGTGGATCGGCTCCACGGGGCGAAGCTCGAAAGGCCGCGCCCTCATCACGAAGCGGCGCATCTTCTCAGGAATCCGCTCGAGCAGCTCGGCCGGGACCTGGCTCAAGTCCGCGAGGCCTTCGGGCCCCGGCACGTTCGGCATGTCCGCCTGATGCTCGATGCCGGCCTCCGGCACTTGGAACGACGCGGTCATGTTGAAGATCGGCCGGCCGTGCTGGATCGCGACGACGCGGCGGTTGCTGAAGCTGCGGCCGTCGCGAGCGCGGTCCACGTCGTAGACGATCGGCGCGTGCACGTCTCCGGGGCGGAGGAAATAGGCGTGCAGCGAATGCACGTCCCGGCCCTCGACCGTGCGGCTCGCGGCCTCCAGTGCCTGCCCGAGCACCTGCCCGCCGAACACGCGGTCGCTGCCGATGTCGCGGCTCTCGCCGCGAAACAGGTTGTCCTCGATCCGCTCGAGCTCGAGCAGCCGCAGCAGATCCGCGAGCACCGCCTGCATCACGCGCCCGTCATGCACTGCGTGCGTTGGTGCCGGACGTGCACTGCATGCCTTCACTGCCGGACATGCACTGCATGCCTTCGGTGCCGGTCATGCATTCAGCACGTTCGGCGCCGCGCACCCGATGCACGGAATGCTGGTCCGGCACCGAGCGCACGGACACGGCGCTCACGGCCCGCTCCGGTTCAGGCGGGCGATCAGGCTCGAGGTGTCCCACCGTCGACCGCCCATGCCGACGACGTCGGCGTAGAACTGGTCGACGAGCGCGGCGACGGGCAGCTCCGCGCCGTTGCGCCGCGCTTCGTCCAGGCAGATGCGCAGGTCCTTGCGCATCCACTCGACGGCGAAGCCGAACTCGAACTCGCGGTCGACCATCGTCCGCCAGCGGTTCTCCATCTGCCAAGACTGCGCGGCGCCCTTCGAGATCACGTCGACGACCGCGGCCGTGTCGAGCCCCGCGCGCTGCGCGAAGTTCAGCGCCTCCGCGAGCCCCTGCACGACGCCGGCGATCGCGATCTGGTTGACCATCTTCGTGAGCTGCCCGGACCCGGGCGGGCCGATCAGCCGTACGCTGTGCGCATAGCTCCGGATCAGGGGCTCGGCCCGATCGAACGGCGCCTTCTCGCCGCCGACCATCACGGTGAGCTTGCCCTGCTCCGCGCCGGACTGCCCCCCGGAGACCGGCGCGTCGAGGCAAAAGACCCCGCGCGCTTCTCCGGCCGCGGCGATCTCCCGCGCGATGTCCGCGGAGGCGGTCGTGTGGTCGACGAAGACCGCATGCTTCTTCATGCCGGCGAGCGCTCCCTCCGGCCCGAGCACGACCTCGCGCACGTCCGGGTCGTCGCCCACGCAAGTGAAGACGAAGTCGGCGCCGTCGACGGCATCCGCGATCGAGCCGGCGACTCGCCCCCCATACTGCGCGCCCCAGCGTCGCGCCTTTTCGGCCGTGCGGTTGAACACGGCCACGTCGTGGCCCGCGCGTTGAAGCCATCCGGCCATGGGGAAGCCCATCACGCCGAGCCCGATGAATGCGATACGTTCCGTCATGCCGAGAATCCGCTCCGAGTTGCCGGCGGCGGACCACCGCCGCGCACGCGCCACATGGTATCGCAAGCCCCGGTCGTCCGGTCCGCGCTGGCCGAACGTCGGCCGGGAATCGGCGGCGCGATCCGTCTCGCCCGGCGCACCGCGGGGTCGCCGCGAACGAGGGCCGCGCCGCGCTCGATCAGTCGAATTTGCCGGCGAGGCGCTCGCCGAGCCGCTCGAACGGCGCCGGATCGGCGACCGTCCGCGCCGCCGCGAGCGCCCAGAAGTAGCCGGTCAGCGCGACCAGCCGCACGACCTTGTCGAGCTCCGCCGGCGTGAACGGCACGGCGCGGCCTGCGTAGTACGCTTCGGCGAGCTCCCACGCCTCCGCCCGCGAGCGGCCGTTCATCGCGGCGAGCCCGGCGATGTCGAGCACCGGCGACGCCGTGACCGCGTACTCGAAGTCGATCAGCCAGAGCCTGCCGTCCTCGTCGAGGACGTTCGACGCGATCAGATCGTTGTGGCACAACGCGACCGACGGATAGCGGGCACGGTAGTCGCGCGCGAGCGCGCGCAGATCGGCCGCGAGCCGGCGCTGCCGTCCGCTCAGATCGCCCGCCCCTTCGAGCGGCGCGAGGTATTGCGCGGCGAAGCCTTCGGGATCGAACGGACGCAGCGCGGGACGAATGGCGTGCAGCCGCCGCAACAGCGCCGCCAGCGCCTCCACGCGCTCCGGCCGCCCCAGGTCGTCGCTCGCGAGCGGACGCGCGCCCGCGCGGTATTCGGTGACGAGGAGGCCCGCGCGCGCGTCGGCCGCGACGACCGGCGGCGCGACGCCGATCGCCGCGGCTTCGGACATGATCGCGCTCTCGACCGCGAGGTCGAGCGCGCCGCCGGTGCCGTCGACGCCCGCCCGAACGACCCAAGCCCGTTCGCCCGCGGACGCGAGGTACGTCCGCCGTCCGATCCCGCCGTCGAGCGGCTCCAGCCGAAGCTCGTGCCGAGCGCGGATCGCGTCGAAACCCGAGTCGGCCAAGACATCGCGCAGCGCACGCAGCACCCCGGCGCGCACTTCGTCTTCAATATTCAATAACCGCCACTCGGAATCTCGACCGCCGCGCGCTCGCCCTCACGCTGCCGGATCCAGGCCCGAAAGCCGATGACGATCAGCACGAGGTAGCCGACGAAGAGCGCGGCAAACAGGAACAGCTCCCGCGAGACGTACAGGTAGATCGACACGCTGTCGATGACGAACCAGTAGATCCAGTTCTCGAGCACCTTCTTCGCGACCATGTACGTCGTGAACAGCGCCCCGATCGTCGTGAACGAATCGAGGAACGGCATCGCGGCGTCGGTGCGGGCCCGAAGCACGGCGCCGGAGGCGGCCGTCAGGACGAGGATCGCCGCGATGACGGCCGCGTGGCGCCGCCAGGGCCATACGCAGATCGCGACGCCTTTGCCTTGATCTCCGCCGTACAGCCACTGGTACGCGCCGTACACGGCCATCGCGGCGTAGAAGACCTGCAACGCCGATTCCATGTAGAGCTTCGCGTCGAGGAACACGACGAGGGACAGCAGGGTTCCGACGAATGCGGCCGGCCAGCACCACGCGCTCTCGCGGATCACGAGCACCAGGTACAGCACCGCAAGCACGACCGCGGCCGCCTCGAGCGCGGACACGGCGGCGGTCAGCGCAAGCCGGGGAGCGGCGGAGGCTCGCCGACCGGCAAGTCGATGTTCAGGAACTTCGCGACCAGCACCTTCTTCGCGCCGGTAGTGAACGATTTCCGCATCGCGGCCGTGACCACGCGCATCACGTCCTCGAGCTCGCCCGAGAGCTGCGTGCTCATCTGATTGACGGCGGACTCGAAGCGCTCGTCGTCGATCACGTCCTCGATGAACTCCACGATCTGATCGATCGTATCGCCGCCCATCGGATAAAGGCTGAGCTCCACGCTGATTCTCACGTTACGCCTCCCGGTCAGAGCCTGTACTCGAGCGTCAGTCCGACGTGGCGCGGGTCGCCGAGCCGGATGTAGAGCTCGTTCGGAAAGTCCGGCGGCTCGTTGCCGAAGAAGAATCCGCGCACGGCGTATTCCTCGTCGAGAACGTTCCGCGCCCAGAGCGTCGCCTTCCACGGGCCCCACTCGCGGCCGACCCGCAGATTCACGAGCGCATAGTCCTCGGATTTCTGATCGTGCCCGTAATCGAAGTAGAAGTCGTCCCGGCCGCTGACCGCCAAGCGTCCGAACCACCCGTTGCCGTTCTCGTAATCGAAGCCGACGGTGTAGCTGCGGTTCGGCGCATGCGCCTGCTCACGGCCCTCGAGCGCCGGGAACACGGAAAACTCGACGATCTCGGTGTCGAGGAAGCCGAGCGATGCGAAGACGTCGACCCGATCGGTGGCGAGCCACTCGAGGCTCGCCTCGACGCCGCGGTGGCGCCCCTCCTCGGCATTCTCGGTCAGAAACAGGAACGACGAGGGGTCGCCGAGGCGCAGCTGCATCGGTATCTTGATCTGCTGATCGTCGCGGCGCGCCTCGAACACGCCGGCGTCGACCCGCAGGCGCCCGTCGAGCCACTCGCCCTTCACGCCCGCCTCGAGGCTCAACAGCGCTTCCGGGTCGAACTCGATCTGCTCCGGCGTGACGTTGTCGACCTCGTCGAAATCGACGCCGGCGAACGACACGTTGAACCCGCCCGCCTTGTAGCCGCGCGCGAGCCGCGCGTAAGTCATCCATCCGCCCGTGATGCGCCACGAGAGCGCGAGCTCGCCGCCGATCATCCGATCCTCCGGCGAGAAGAAATTGCCGTAGGTATCGGTGTAGTCCGCGGTCCGGCGCTCCCACCGCAGGCCCGCCGTCAAGTCCAAACGATCGGTCAGCGCAAAGTCGAGCTGGCCGAACAGCGCGACGTTCTCGGCGTCGTAGTCGGTTTCGGCCGGCTGATCGAGCAGACACGGGTCGCAGAAGGCGTCGTCGTCGAGGATGCCGGCGTCGCTCCGGTCGTTCGACTCGTCGAGCTCGAGCAGGTAGACGCCGACGAGCCAGTCGCCGCGCCCGTTCGCGACGGCGCCGGGCTCGGACAGGAGCCGCACCTCCTGATTGAAGGTATCGCGGCGCCGGTCGATCTCGGTGAAGAAGTCGTAGACGACGGGCGCCCAGAGCTCGGGATTGCCCCAGTCCGCATCGAAGCTGAACGTCGCGTCGGTGTCGTTCAAGCCGGTGATGCTGACGAGATCGAAGCGCGGGAGGTCGGCCTGCACGCGGACCGATGCGGCCGCGGAGCGCTGCGCGTCGCGTCCCGGGTGATCGGAATAGACGTTGAATCCGTTGTCAATCGCCCACGCATCGTAGCCGTTATCCATGTCGAGATAGAGCGCCGTGGCCTCCACGTCGACGCGCTCGCCGGGCGCCCATGTGAATTTCGCGCGGGTCGAGAGCTCGTCGCGGCGGTACGTGTCGTCGCGGTCGAGAAACACGTTCTTACGGAAGCCGTTGCTCTCGTATTGATGGACCGAGACACGGTAGCCGGCGGCGTCGCCGATGGGTCCGCCGACCGCGGCGCCGAGCGCCGCCGTGCCGTCGGTGCCGCCCGTCAGCTCGAAGTCCGCCGAGAGCGTCTCCGTCGGCTCCGCGGAGCGCATGTAGACGAGGCCGCCGATCGCGTTCGCGCCGTAGCGCGTGCCCTGCGGGCCGCGCAGCACCTCGACCCGGTCGACGTCGAACAGCGTCGCGACGCCGCCGAGCGAGGAGAAGTCGATGTCGTCGATCAAGAAGCCGACCGAAGGATTCGGCGCGCCCTCGTACTGCTCGAGCTCGCCGATCCCGCGGAGCTGAAAATAGCGCGCGCGCGAGCCCTCGCCCGACCAGTTCAGGTTCGGCACGAGCAGCGTGAGCTCCTCGAAATGCTGGACGGTCGCCGACTCGAGCGTGTCCGCATCGAGGACGGTGACGCTCCTCGGCAGATCGAGGGCGTCGGTCTCGCGGAACTCGGCCGTGACGACGATTTCTTCGAGCTGATCGCCTTGGGCATGCGCGGGTGCACCGGGCGCGAGCGCCGCGAGGGCGGCGAGCGGGAGCACCGAACGCGCAGGCCTCGCGCAAGGCCCAGCGGCGGCGACGGAAACGTGCATGGCGGATCTCCTTGACGGCGAGATCCGGCGTGTAGCGCGATCGGGGATGAGGAGAATTCTTCCAGTCCCTACGCCGGCACTAACCGGATCAGGTTCAAAGGGTTAGCCGGCGAATCGAGCCGGCTTCTCAGGCCGCTTCCGCGACCACCCCTCGGATGACGAAACGCCCACAATGATAGCAAAGGCCGGAGCGCGCGGAAGCGCGCTCACTCCTTCAGCCGGGGCAGCAGCTCGGCGAAATTGCACGGCCGCGTGCGACGGTCGAGCTGCGCGGCGAGAATCTTGTCCCAGCCGGTCGCGCACGCGTGGGAGGAGCCGGGCAGACAAAAGACGAACGTGCCGTTCGCGACACCCGCGAGGCAACGCGACTGCAGGCTCGACGTGCCGATCTCCTCGTACGACACCATTCGGAACATCTCGCCGAAGCCTTCGATCTCCTTGTCGAGCAGCACGGCGACCGCCTCCGGCGTGCCGTCGCGCCCGGTGACGCCGGTGCCGCCCGTCGTGACGACGACGTCGATGCCGGGATCGGCGATCCACGCGGACACGGCGGCGCGGATCGCGTAGATGTCGTCGCGGACGATCCGGGTCGCGACCACCTGATGCCCGGCGGAGGCGGCGCGCTCCGCGAGCAGCTTGCCCGACGTGTCGGTCGCCTGCGTGCGCGTATCCGACACCGTCAGGAGCGCGATACGGAGCGGAACGAAGGTTGCGTCGCTCTCCGCCATCGAACCCGGGTTACGCGTTCGACGTCGGCTGGACCGTCAGATCGTGCGTCATCAGGAGCGCGTCCTCGCGCCCGCAGTAATACGCGCGGCGCCAGCCGGCCTCGCGATATCCGACCTTCGAGTAGAACGTGCGCGCCGCGTCGTTGCCGGCCCGCAGCTCCAGACGGACGAGAAAGATGCCGGCCGTGCGGGCGGAGGACTCGAGCCATTCGAGGAGACGCCGGCCCACGCCGCGCATCTGGTATCCGGGCCGCACCGCGAGCAGGCTCAAGTGCGCGTCGCGATCCAGAAACTCCATGATCGCGAAGCCGGCGATGCGCCCTCGGTCACGCGCGACGACCACGCAGCATTCGGGATGCTTGATGTAGCGGGCGACGCGGGCTTCGGTCCACGACCACGGCAGCCCGTGCTCGATCAGCAGGCGCGACATCTCGGCGATCGCGGCCGCGTCGTCGTGTCTCGCAAGGCCCAGGCGGATGTTCATCGAGCCCGAGTATAGTGCCAACATGGCTCGGGCGACACGGCGCACCGACGGGTTGGTTTGCGTGATCCTCGCGGCCGGCGGCTCCTCGCGGCTCGGCGCCCCGAAGCAGCTCGTGCGGCATCGCGGGCGCGCGCTCGTACGGCGTGCGGCGGACGCGGCGGAAGCCGCGGGCCTGCCCCCGGTCGTCGTCGTCGGGGCGGATGCCCTGCGGGTCCGGGCGCTGCTCGCGCGCTCGCACCCGCGGGCCGTCGTCGTCGGCAACGCGCGCTGGGCGGACGGGCTCGCGACGTCGCTGCGGCGAGCCCTGACCGCGGTCCCGCGTGACGCCCGCGCGGTCCTCTTCATGCTCGCGGACCAGCCGCTCGTCGATGCCGGGAGCCTCGCGCGGCTGATCGAGGCGTGGCGCCGGAGGCCGTCGCAAGCCGCGGCGGCGCGCTATGCCGGGAGGCTGGGCGTGCCCGCAATCATCCCGCGGCGCGCGTGGGCGGAGCTCCGCGCGCTCTCCGGCGACGTCGGTGCCCGGCGGCTGCTCGAGCGCGCGCCGCGCGTCACGGAAGTCGACCTGCCGGAAGCGGCTTTCGATGTCGACACGCCCGAGGATCTCGCCCGCCTCGCGTCGGGCCGCCATGAAGGCGCGCTCGCCCGCTAAAAAAAGGTGTCAGACACCTTTTCCGCGCTGCAAAAGGTGTCAGACACCTTTTCCGCTCCGCGGCGGGCGCGCCTCGCCCCGCGGGGCGCCCGTGGCGCAGTTCACCCAGCCGCTCGCGCCGTCGGCGTAGTGCTCTTTCTTCCAGATCGGCACGCGCTGCTTGATCTCGTCGATGATGAACCGGCACGCGTCGAAGGCCGCACCGCGGTGCGCGGCGGTGACGCCGACCCAGACCGCGCAATCGCCGATCGCGAGCACGCCGACGCGATGCTCGGCGTGCGCCGCGATGACGTCGAATCGGCGCATGGCCTCGGCGAGGATCTCGCGGCCCTCGGCGACCGCG
The DNA here is from genome assembly GCA_036381015.1 of Gammaproteobacteria bacterium. Classification (NCBI taxonomy): domain Bacteria; kingdom Pseudomonadati; phylum Pseudomonadota; class Gammaproteobacteria; species Gammaproteobacteria bacterium. Next base: position 8,932 of record DASVDR010000028.1, on the reverse strand, counting down.
ACCGGCTCGTATGCCTCGTACTCGAGCGCGGTGACCGCCTCGCCTTCGTTATGATCGCGAACCCAGCCTTCGAACGTGGCGCATGCGCCCGCGCTTCGGTGCTCGAGTCGCCGCTTGAGGCTCTCCGGATCGATCGGATCGTGGCGGATCTCGAAGGTCATCGCCTTCCTCGGAGCGGCGGCGGACCGGCGCCCGTCAGCCGCCGGCGACGGGCGGGAAGAAGAGCACCGTGTCGCCGTCGGCCAGCTCCGCGTCCCAATCCCTGAGCTCGTCGTTGATCGCGACCTTGCAGCGCCCGCGCGCGTCCACGAACCCATGGCGAGCCGCAAGCTCGCCGAAGAGCTCGCCGGCCGTGCGCGCCCGCGTCGACACGCTCTCGGCCTCGGCGCCCGCCTTGTCGCGAAACGCGGCGAAATAGCGTGCGGTGACGTCGATCACTTCCCCTTCTCCTCGGCGCCGATCCGATAGTCGCGCTTGCCGCCCGTCTTCGAGACGAGCGCGACCTCGCGAATCCGGATGCCGTGCGTCAGCGCTTTGCACATGTCGTAGATCGTGAGCGCGGCCGCCGCGGCGCCGGTAAGCGCCTCCATCTCGACGCCGGTCTTGTGCGTGGCCCGCACGGCGCAGCTCACGACGATTTCGCCGGCATCGCTCCAGCCGATCGAGATCTTGCAATCCTCGAGCGCGATCGGGTGGCAGAACGGAATCAGCTCGTGGGTCCTCTTCGCGGCCATCACGCCCGCGACGATCGCGGTGTCGAACACCGGGCCCTTCTTCGTGCGGAGCGTTTCGCCGGCCGCGACGCCGGCATCGGGCGGAAAGACAACGATCGCGCGCGCTTCCGCCGTGCGCCGCGTGACGGCCTTGTCGCCGACGTCGACCATCGTCGGCCGGTCCGCGGTGTCGACGTGCGTCAGCATCAGCCGCCCATCCTGTACATCTCGACGCGAGCGCGGTCGCCGGAGCGGCGCAGCTCGGCGCGCAGCTCGCTGTAGCGGTCGGCGCGCGCACGCCAGACGTTCTGCAGCAGCCCGATCAGCTCCGCATCGCTCGCGCCGGCGCGCAGCGGAGCGCGCAAGTCGGTGCCGTGCGCCGCGAAGAGGCACGTATAGAGCCTCCCCTCCGCCGACAGCCGCGCGCGATGGCAATCCCCGCAGAACGGCTCGCTGACGGACGAGATGAAGCCGATCTCGCCGCCGCCGTCCGTGAACGCATACCGCGTGGCGACCTCCCCGCGGTAGTTCTTGTCGAGCGGCTCGACCGGCCAGCGGGCCGCGATCCGTTCGAGCAGCTCCTTCGACGATACGACGTCCTCCGCGCGCCAGCCGTTCAGGGTGCCGACGTCCATGTACTCGATGAAGCGCACGATCACGCCGGTGCCGCGGAAGCGCTCCACGAGGTCGAGGACGCCCTCCTCGTTCTTGCCCCGCTGGACCATCACGTTGATCTTGACGGGCGAGAAGCCTTCGGCGAGCGCAGCCTCGATTGCGGCGAGCACGGTGGCGACGCCTCCGCGGTTGCCGTTCATCACGCGGAAGACGGCGTCGTCGAGGCTGTCGAGGCTGACCGTCACGCGCTTCAAGCCTGCGGCCCGGAGCGCCTTCGCCTGCTCCTTCAGCCGCGTGCCGTTCGTCGTCAGCGCCAGGTCGTCGACGCCCGGCAGCGTCGCGAGCGCGGCGACGATCTCGACGATGTCGCGGCGCAGCAGCGGCTCACCGCCGGTCAAGCGCAGCTTCGTGACGCCGAGCTGCAGAAACAGGCCGGCCACCCGCTTGATCTCGCCGGGCGTGAGCCAGTGCGAGCGCGGCAGGAATCGATGCCCCTTGCCGTAGATCTCGGCCGGCATGCAGTACGGACAGCGGAAGTTGCAGCGATCGATGACGGAGATGCGTAGATCGCGCACGGGCCGGTTCAGGCGGTCGCGGACCGCGCCTTCCCCTTGCCATGGCTTTACGCTGCTGCTCATCGATCGACTCCTTTCGGTGCGCTATCTTAACCCACCGGCCACGGCGGTGCCGGTCCGCGTCAGGCCGGCGGCGCCGGAACCGCTGCGACTTCAACGACCTGCGTCGCACGGTAATTTCAAGTCTCGAATCGCCCATGGCACAATACCCGCGGGCCTGCCGGCTCGGAACCTGTCGACAAGCGCGAGCAAGCCCGCTTCTCGGGGATCGCCGAAAGCGCTCGGCTCCGCCGCCTCGTCGGCCGTCCGGCCGCCTCGCCCGGCGTGCTGCAGCGGAGAACGAGCGAAAATCAAGATGAACAGGAGTCGCCTGGAGCCCCTCGGCGTCCCGAATGCCGGGTACGGAGCGGATTCGACCGTGCGCGCCCGCGCGGGTAACGGCCCGAGCGGATTCGACCGCTGGCTTCTCGCGCAGGTGACCGCGAGGCTCGGCGACACGCCGATCCGGGTCCTGCTCTGGGATACGCCGCCGCTCGAGGCCGGCGCACCCGCGGACGGAACGATCACCGTGCGCATCGCGGATCGTAAGGCGCTCTGGCAGCTCCTGATCAATCCCGAGCTCCATTTCGGCGACCTCTACAGCGCCGGGCGCGTCGAGCTCCGCGGGGATCTGCTCGCGTTCCTCGAGCACGCGTACCGCTACGCCGACGAGAGTGCCCGCGCGGCGTGGGTCGAGCGGGGCCGCCGGCTCGCGCCCGATCTCTCCGAGTCGCGTCGCAACATCCATCACCATTACGACATCGGCAACGACTTCTACCGTCTCTGGCTCGACCGCGACGCGCTCCAGTACACCTGCGCCTACTACGCCGATCCGGCGATGACGATCGAGGAGGCGCAGCAGGCGAAGATGCATCACGTGTGCCGCAAGCTGCGCCTGCGGGCGGGCGAGCGTGTCATCGAGGCCGGCAGCGGCTGGGGCGGGTTCGCGCTGTTCATGGCGAAGCACTACGGCGCGCGTGTCCGCAGCTTCAACATCTCGCGCGAGCAGGTCGCGCACGCGACCGAATGGGCGAAGCGCGAGGGCCTTTCGGAGGCCGTCGAGTTCGTCGAGGACGACTATCGCAACGCGGCCGGCGTCGGAAGCCGCTATGACGTGTTCGTCTCGATCGGCATGCTCGAGCACGTCGGGCCGGGCAACTACCGGGCCCTCGGCAAGCTGATCGGCGATTTGATCACTCCGGAAGGCCGCGGGCTGATCCACAGCATTGGCCGCGATCGCCCCGAGCGGTTGAATCCCTGGATCGACAAACGCATCTTCCCCGGCGCCTACCCTCCGACCCTGCGCCAGATGATGGACATCTTCGAGCCGAACGGCTTGTCGGTGCTCGACGTCGAGAACATTCGCCTGCACTACGCGCAAACGCTGCGGCACTGGCTCGAGCGCTACGAGGCGAACGTCGACCAGGTACGGGCGATGTTCGACGAGACCTTCGTGCGGGCCTGGCGCCTGTACCTCGCGGGCTCGATCATGGCCTTCGTGCGCGGCAAGCTTCAGCTCTTCCAGGTGGTGTTCGCACGCTCCGGAATGAACGACGTGCCGCACACCCGCGCGCACGTCTACGAGACCGCGGAGTAGCGGAAAGAAGGGGGGCGGCCCCTTTTGCCGCGAAAGGAGCGCCGTGCGCGACAGCCTCAAAAATCGTGTGAGACACCTTTTCCGGGAAAATCGTGCCTGACACCTTTTTCGAGTACGAGCGGAAGAAGGCACGGCTCGAGAGCGCATGGCGCGACGCGCCGGGGCAGCTGCAGCTCGCGAAGTCGACGATCTCGAACCTGTTCCGCTATCGCCCGCGCGAGGCCGCGCCGCGCCGGCTGGCGCTCGGCGAGTTCAATCGAGTGATCGTAGTCGATCAGGATGCCCGCACGGCCGACGTCGAAGGCTTGACGACCTACGAGACCGTCGTCGACTGCACGCTCGAGCACGGCTTCCTGCCGCTCGTGGCCCCGGAGCTGAAGCACATCACCGTGGGCGGGGCAACGGTCGGGATCGGCATCGAAAGCACGTGCTTCCGTTACGGCTTCGTGCACGACGGCCTGCTCGAAGCCGACGTGCTGCTGCCCGGCGGGCGCATCGTCACGGCGAGCCCGTCGAACGAGCACGCGGATCTGTTCCGCGCGCTGCCCAATTCGTACGGGACCCTCGGCTACATCCTGCGCGCGCGAATCGCGCTGCATCCCGCCCGGCCGTACGTGCATTTGCACGTCGAGCGCTTCGGCGCCGCGGCCGCGTATCTCGATGCGATGCGGAGGGCTGCGGAGACGCCCGACATCGACTTCGTGGAGGGTCTCGTTTTCGAGGACGGGCGGTACCTGCTGATGACGGGGCGCTTCGCGGAGCGGACGCCGCACGTCGACGACATTCTGCGCCGCCATGTGTTCTACAAGCTCGTGCAGGAGCGCGACGACGTTTATCTCACGACGCGCGACTACATCTTCCGCTACGACCCCGAGTGGTTCTGGAACCTCCCGGACGGCATCGCCTATCGGCTGTTCCGCCGTTACGCGCCGGCTCGTTATCGCAACTCGAGCTTCTATACCCGTTACGTCGCGCTGAAGGAGAGCCTCGCACGGCGCATTCCCAGGGCTTCCGAGCCCGACACGGAGCCGTTGATCCAGGACTGGGAGGTGCCGTGGGACCGGGCGGAGGCGCTGCTCGAGTTCGCGCTTCGCGAAGTGCGCCTCGACGGGCGGCCGTGGGCCGCGGTGCCGATCAAGACGCCGCGCAGCCCCACGCTCTACCCGATCGAGCCCGATACGCTCTATTTCAATCTGGGCTGCTATCTGCAAGCGCGCCGGCCGCCCGGCCGGGAACGGTACTACTACACGAAGATCATGGACCGCCAGTGCTTCGAGCTCGGCGGCCTGAAGATGCTCTACTCGTCGTCGTTCATGACCCGCGAGGAGTTCGACGCGCGCTACAACGGCGCGGCCTACCGCGAGCTGAAGGCGAAATACGATCCCGAAGGCAAGGCGCGCACGCTCTACGAGAAAGTCGTGCTCGCGCCCGCGTGAGCTGCGCCTCCCGCCGCCGCGTGTCGCGCCCGGTCAGCGGGCCGCCGCCTGCTCGATCTTCGCCCAGCTGTCGCGCAGCGTGACCGTGCGGTTGAACACCGGACGCCCGGGCGCGGACAGGACCGGGTCGACGAAGAAGTAGCCGAGACGCTCGAACTGAAAGTGCTCCTCGGCCGCGGCATCGCCGAGCGCGGGCTCGACTGCCGCTTCGACGATCTCGAGCGACGCCGGATTCAGCTCGCGGTCGAGGTCCTCGCCTTCCGGATACGGCACGGCGAACAGCCGATCGTAGAGCCGCGCCTCGACCCGGGCCGCATGCCGCGCGGACACCCAGTGAATCGTGCCCTGAACCTTGCGCGTGGCATCGCCCGAGCCGCTGCGCGTGGCCGGATCATAGCTGCAGCGCACCTCGACGACGTTGCCGGCCTCGTCCTTGACGACGTCCTCGCACTTCACGATGTAGCCGTATCGCAGACGCACCTCGCCGCCCGGCTTCAGGCGGTAGAACTTCTTCGGCGGATCCTCCATGAAATCGGATCGCTCGATCAGGATGTCGCGCGAGAACGGCACCTTGCGCGAGCCGAGCTCGGGGCGGTTCGGATGGTTCGCCGCGTCGAGCCATTCCTCGCGATCCTCGGGATAGTTCTCGATCGTGAGCCGCAACGGATCGAGCACCGCGAATCGGCGCGGCGCGCGCTCGTTCAGGTCGTCGCGGACCGAGCTCTCGAGCAGGCCGAGCTCGATCACGTGCTCCTTCTTGGTCACGCCGGTGCGGCGAATGAAGTCGCGGATCGCCTGCGGCGTGTAGCCGCGCCGCCGCATCGCGGAGAGCGTCGGCATCCGCGGATCGTCCCAGCCCTCCACACGGCCTTCCTCGACGAGCTGGCGCAGGCGCCGCTTGCTCATCTGCGTGAACATGAGGTTCAGCCGCGAGAACTCGATCTGCTGCGGGCGGTGAGGCACCGGCAGGTTCTCGAGGAACCACTCGTAGAGCGGGCGATGATCCTCGAACTCGAGCGAGCACAGCGAATGCGTCGTCCCTTCGAGCGCATCCGACAGCGTATGCGCGAAGTCGTACATCGGATAGATGCACCACGCATCGCCGGTGCGCTGGTGGGGCACCTTGCGGATGCGGTAGAGCGTGGGATCACGCAGGTTGATGTTCGGCGACGCCATGTCGATCTTCGCGCGCAGCACGCACTCGCCCTCGTCGAGCTCGCCGCGGCGCATCGCCTCGAAAAGGCGAAGATTCTCCTCGACGGAACGGTCGCGGTACGGGCTGTTGCGGCCCGGCTCCGTGAGCGTCCCGCGGTAGGCACGGATCTCCTCGGCCGTCAGGTGGTCGACGTACGCCTTGCCGTCGCGAATCAGCTGCAGCGCGAGCTCGTAGAGCTGCGGAAAGTAATCGGAGGCATGGGTCAGCCGGTCTTCCCAGTCGAACCCGAGCCAGCGCACGTCGCGCTTGATCGCCTCGACGAACTCCGGATCCTCCCTGCCGGGGTTCGTGTCGTCGAAGCGCAGGTAGCACTTGCCGCCGAACTCCTCGGCGATGCCGAAATCGAGGCAAATGGCCTTCGCGTGGCCGATGTGGAGATAGCCGTTCGGCTCGGGCGGAAAACGCGTCTGCACGCGGCCGCCGTGCTTCCCGCTCGCGACGTCGGCAGCGACGATCTGCCGGATGAAATCCGCTCCTGCGGCACGTTCGGTATCCATTCCGGCGATTGTAGTCGATGGGCGGGAGCGAGCGTTGCGCCGCTCAGCCGCAACCGGCGAGCGATGCAATCCACTCGCGAATCAGCGCGGCGCCTTCGGCGTCGACGACGTTGCTCGCGAGCGGCGGCATCGCGTAGGCGTCCCGCCGCTCGAGCCGGCCGAGCAGCACCGAGCGTTCCGGCTCGCCGGGGGCGATGATGCGTGCACCGGCGCCGAGCCCGAGGTCGCCGGCTTGCGGCAGGGCATCGCACGCGCCGGTCTCGGCGAGCCGGACGTCGTACCTCAGGTCCAGCGCGACCGGCGCCAGGCCGCCCTCCCGGTGGCACTGCGCGCAGTTCGTGTGGAGGTACGCGCGAGCGCGGGCGTCGAGCGGGGCGGCCGCGTCGTAGGGGTCTGCGAGCGCCTCGCCGCTGCTCGGCGCGAGCGGCGAGGCGAAGAGCGCGATGGCATCGAGCGTCTCGAGCTGGTTCGCGGTGCGGCCGGTAGCGGGATACGTGAAATCATTGTCGAGCTGCGCCGTCTCGAGCCCCAGCGTGAACCCGGCGGCGCTCGTATGGCACGCGAGGCAGTCGTCCGAGGACGGGAAAATCCACTGCCTGCCGCCGATCTCTGCGACGGCCCCGCCTTCGACGAGCGTCGCATCGGTCTGCGCGTCGTTCCAGCGATAGCTGTAGCCGGCCCAGCCCGCCCGCGGATGGTGCATCAGGAGGCGAGTCTCGACGAGACGGCCGTCGAGCCGGAAGTGCTTCATCAGCACCGCGCCCTCCGGGAACGCGAAGTCGCCGTCCGCGCCGACCGCGATCGTCGTGCCGTCGGGGACCGCGAGCCAGCGCTCCTTGTCGGCGCCGTCCGACCAGAAGGGTGCGGCGACGTCGTACGGAATCAATCCCGCGGCGGGCCGCGCCGGGTCGGCGGAGTCGACGCAGCCCGTGGCCGACAGGCTTTCCGGAACCGGCGAGCCGGAAGGCCGGTCGCCGGCCGCGACGATCCGGTAGAGCCCGCCGCCAACGAGGTCGACGACATAGAGCTCCCGGTCGAGCCCCTCGGCGAACGACGAGATCGCGAGGTTCGTGTCGAGCAGAAGCTCGGCCGTGTAGCCCCCCGCGCCGTCGCCGGCGAGCCGCCAGATCCGACCGCTTCCGTAATCGCCGAACACGTAGCTTCCGACGAGCGCCGGGATCGCCGTGCCGCGATAGACGTAGCCGCCGGTGACGGAGGTTCCCTCGCTGCGCGGATAATCGTGCACCGGATCGATGAGCCCCGTCGCGTCGGCGCATGCCGGAGAGTGTGTGCCGGGATACGCGATCCGGCCCTCGCGGCAATTCCATCCGTAGTTGCCGCCGCGCTCGACCACGTCGATTTCCTCGCGCGTGCCCTGGCCGACGTCGCCGACCCAAAGTGCTCCGGTGTCGGCGTCGAAGCTCCAGCGCCACGGGTTGCGCAAGCCCCACGCGTAGATCTCCGGGCAGTCCGCGGCGGCCGGGACGTTCGGATCCGGCCCACACGTCGGATTGCCCGCGAACGGATTGTCCGCCGGGATCTCGTACGGCGCGTCGCCCGCGACGTCGATCCGCAGCATCGAGCCGAGAAGGTCTTTCGTGTTCTGCGCATGCCCTTGCGGATCTCCGCCGGAGCCGCCGTCGCCGAGGCCGATGTACAGGTATCCGTCCGGCCCGAACCCGATCTGGCCGCCGTTGTGATTCTCGAAGGGCTGATTCACGCGGAGCACGTCCTCGGCCGCGGGATCGAGCGTCGTGCCGTCCGGGCTCGTGAAGCGCTTGACCACGGAGACCATCGGCGTGCCTTCGGTGAACGACAGATACACGGTGCCGTTCTCGGCGAAGGCGGGGTCGAACGCCATGCCGAGCAGGCCGCCCTCGGATGCGTCGTTGACATCCAAGAACGCATCGACGTCGAGAACGGTCTCGGCAGCGGTGACGTTCGGGTCGTTATCGATGACGAGAACGCGGCCGGGCTTCTCGAGCACGAACCAGCGCGAGTCGTCACCGGGCGCTTGGATCATCGCGAGCGGCTGCGTGAAGCCGACGTGCGGAAACGCTTCCTCGAGTGCGATCTCCGGCGACCCTGCGGCCGGCGCGGACGGTGCGACGCACGTGAGGTTGACCGGGCGCGCATCGAGCCCGGCGGTCGGCGGCGGCGGGCCGGGCGTCGGACTCCGGTCGTCGGACGAGGATCCCCCGCAGCCGGCCGCCGCGGCCGCGGCGCAGACCGCGGCGCAAAGAA
>DASVDR010000027.1 GCA_036381015.1 Gammaproteobacteria bacterium | reverse complement strand
TCCAGCGTGCGGCGGAGCGCGCTCAATGCCCGCTCAATAGTCGGTACCGAAGCCGATCAGGTCGAAGGCGAGCGCGACCCACAGCACCGTCGTGAACGCCACGACCAGCACGATGCTCCAGACCTTCGCCGGCCAGCGACGCTGGCCGCGCCACACGTTGGCCGCGTGCCAGAGCGCGATCGCGACCCCGACCGGGAAGACGACGATGCTCAGGACCTGCAGCAGCAGGATGAGCGGATCGAACACGCCCGCGAGCAGCGACAGGTCGGAGAACATGGCGGTGACCACGAGCGCCCAGCCGGTAAGGACGGCGAGCACGGCCCAGGAGGCGATCTTGCCCCAGCGATAGGCACGGAGATCCATGCCGGAGAGCAGCGGCGGCTGCGCGTAGCGGCGGCGGACGACCGCCTTCACCGGCCACAGCAGCGCGGTAAGGACGAGTGCCGCGAGGCTCGCGTTCAAAAGCGGCAGCAGCCACGCCGAGGATTTCCACCACGGCACGGGCTCGAAGACCATGAACGGCGAGAACGTGTCCATGCTGAAGCGCTGCACGACGCCGTCTTTCAGCACCGCCGCGAGGCGTTCGTCGCCGCCTTCCTCCACCCACACGTACGGCGAGATCTCGCGCCAGACCTTCGGCGCGCCGGAGAGATCGGTGACGGCCGGGACCGTGATCGTGCCGTCGCCGTTGTCGACGACCTTCGCCTGGCCGAACAGGTTCAAGGAGGCGAGGAACGTGGTTTCCGCCCGGCGCGAATTCGTGTACGTGCCCGCCATCAGCGCGGCATGCTCGGCCGCGGTTTTCGGATCCACTTCCCCGGACGGCTCCGGGCCCGGCAGGTAGCGGTCGGCGAACTGCTCGAAGAGCGCCGTGCGGATGGAGTGCGCCGCACCCTGCTTGCCGGCGCTGTTCGTCGCGACGTACAGGCCGACGCCCTCGTCGAGGAAGAGGTGCAGGTAGCTGTGGAACCACTGCGTGTCGCCGCCGTGCGCGATGACGTCGCGGCCGTTCACGTCGGTCTCGTAGAAGCCGAGCGCCATGCGGTTCAGCGGCGGCAGCATCGTCAGCATGGTTTCGTGCATGGTGCGCGCCGTGGCCGGCTCGAGGATGCGCACGCCGTTCAGCTCACCGCCGTTCAGGTGCGCGAGCATGAACTTCGCCATGTCGGTGCCGCTGGACGACAGGCTGCCCGCGGGCGCCGGGTTCACGATCTCGAACGGCTGCGCCTCGCCCGAGGTGTCGGCATAGCCCTTGGACATCTGGCCGGCGAGCTGCTCCGGGAGCGGCTGGCGGAACGTGGACTCGTGCATGCCGAGCGGCGCGAAGATGTGCTCGTCGAGGTAGTCGTCGAACGACTGGCCGGAGACGCGCTCGACGATATAGCCCGCAAGCCCGGTCGCGTAGTTCGAGTACGCGGGCGTGCTGCCGGCGGGGAAGATGCGCCGCGGTACCCACGACGCGATCGATTCGCCGAGCGGCTCGGCGTTCTCGGGATCGGGGGTGATGAGCTTCTTCAGGCGTTCCTCGAAGCCCGTCGTGTGCGTCATGACGTCGCGCATCGTGATGGGCCGGTCGCCGTCGCGCTCGGGCAGGTCGAAATCGATGTATTCGCTCACGTCGGCGTCGAGATCGATCTTGCCCTGCTCGACGAGCTGCATGACGGCCGTCCACGTGAAGAGCTTGGAGATCGAGCCGGGGCGGAACAGCGTGTGCGCGGGATCGACCGGCGCATGTGACTCGAGATCGGAATAGCCGTAGCCTTTGGCCAGCACGACGTCGCCGTCGGCAACGACGACAACGACGGCCCCGGCGACACCGCCGTCCGCGAGCGCGTAGGGTATGAAGCCGTCGAGCCAGGCGGCGAGATCCGCCTGGGTCAGCGAGTGCACGCCGGGGGCCGGGATCTCCGCGGGCGTTCCCTCGGGCTCGGCGGGGACGAGCGGCTCCTCCTCGGTCGGCTCGGGGACGAGTGGCGGCTCGTCGGGAGCGTCCTGGCGGGCCGCCGCCGGGGCGGCGTACAGCAGGGTGAGAGCGAGCAGGGCGATGAACGGGCTCTGGCGCATGTTTCCTGGCCTCCGCGTGCGGACGGCCGGAGCCCGCGCCGCGGCCGGGTACCGTAACCGTCCCAATGAGGATACAATGCGCCTATCTGGAAAATCGGTCAAGCGTCTGACGATGCAGCGGTTCCTCTTGCTCTGTGGCGTAGCGCTGCTCTCGCTCGCCGCGGGAGCGTGCCGGGACGATGCGCCGCCCGCCACATCAGCCGCGGCACCCGCGGGCGGGATCGGCGCGGACGGCATCTTCCGCATCGAGCCGCAGCGCCCGGTGGCGGAGATCGCCCGCGCGGCGCGAGCGGCCGAGCCGCCGGCTTCACCCGGCGCCACGCGCGAGCCCGAGCTCGTCGAGCTGACCGCGCTCGACCCGACCATTCGCCTCGACATCCGTTACGCCACGACCAACAACTTCCTCGGCACGCGCCTCTACGATGAGCCGCGCGCGTTCCTGCAGCGGCCGGCGGCGGAAGCGCTGGTGCGCGCGCATCGCGCGGCGCAGGCGCACGGCTACGGGCTCCTGATCCACGATGCCTACCGGCCGTGGTGGGTGACGAAGGTGTTCTGGGACGCGACGCCGGAGCCGCTTCGGAAGTTCGTCGCGGATCCCGCAGAGGGCTCGCGGCATAATCGCGGAGCGGCGGTCGACCTCACGTTTTACGATCTCGCCACCGGGCAGCCGGCGGAGATGCCGAGCCTCTACGACGAGATGACCGAGCGGGCGTACCCGGATTACGCCGGCGGCACGCCGGAGCAGCGCGAGCGCCGCGATCTCTTGCGTTCGCTCATGGAGGCGGAGGGCTTTACCGTCTACGAAGCGGAGTGGTGGCACTTCGATTACCGGGACTGGCAGGAGTACCCGGTTCTGAACGTCACGTTCGAGGCCTTGGAATGAGTAAAGAAAGACAAACACTGGGGACGCTGCTGAAAAGCCTGAGAGTGAGGCACGGCTGGACGCTCAAGGAAATGAGCGAGCGCACGGAGATTCCGCTCTCCACGCTCTCCA
>DASVDR010000026.1 GCA_036381015.1 Gammaproteobacteria bacterium | reverse complement strand
GCATCCGGAGACGGCGGCGCTGTTGCGCAAGCTGATGGAGGAGCGGGGGCTGGAGGTGCCGCCGCCTGGTCGGACTCTCGACTCGATCTGCATCACCGACCTTTGCAAGTAGCCGCAAGCTGAACGAGCCGTCCGGGAGCGCGAGCTCTCGGCGGCTTCTATGTCCCTGGGGCTCCGGTCCGATTCCTGCCGCCGCATTTGCATGAGGCTCGGCAATCGGACTAGTCTAGCCGTTGAGCGAGCGGCTGCGGCGGCGGGAAATCCGCCTTAGAATCAACGGGCAACGCTTCCCCGGGCGCACCGCGGCCGCTCGGCCCGCGGGTGCGCCCGGTTCGTGCGCGGCGGCGAACGCCGCCGGTCAGCGTGCCGCCCGAGCCTGCTGAGAAGCCGGCGCGTCTCAGCACGCGCTCGTCGCTCGATCGTCGTTGCGATCCCGCGGGATGTGAAGCTTTGGCGAGGAAGGGGAGATCGCGGAATGCACGATGTCATCTATCGTCCGGGCCGGCGCGGAGGGCTCACGCGGCGCGCGTTCCTGCGCGGGTCGGCGGCCCTCGGCGGTGCGGCCTTGCTCGGCGGGTGCGGCGCGGAAAGCCCGTCCGGCGAAGCGAGCCCCGAGCAGGCGGCGACCGGCGCCGAGGCCGCCCCGTTCACGTTCTTGACGATCCTCCCGCTCGCGAGCCTCACGTTCGCCCCGGAGCTCATGGCCGACGCGGGCGGCTATTTCGCCGATCAGGGCCTGAACGTTTCGTTCCAGGTCACGCGCGGATCGCCGCAGGCGATCCAGCTGGTGCTGGCCGGGCGGTCGCCGTTGACGCGCATCAGCCAGATCGAAGGGATGCGGGCCGCGGCGAACCGGGCCGCGCCGGTGATGAACGTGGGGATGGTGCTCAAGGAATCGACGATTCGCTTCGTCTCGAGCGAGAAGCGGGCGCTGCGCCGGCCCGAGGACTTCGTGGGCGCGACGATCGGTATCCCATCCGAAGGCGGCTCGAGCGAGACGGAGCTCGATCTTTTCCTGGCCGCCTCCGGCATCGATCCGGAGAGCGTGCAGCGCCAGGTCGTCGGCCTGACACCCGGTGTGTTCAACCTCGTCGAGCAAGGTCGCTTGGCCGGCTACGCCGTCAGCATCGATACCGCGAAGATACTCGAGCAGCAGCAGCCCGGGGTCGTGGTCTTCAATCCGGGAGAGTTCATGGCTTCCGGAGGACAGTTCTACATGACCTCCAAGGACGGATTTGCCGCGAACCGCGGCGACATCGCGAAGTACTTGGACGCCGTCCGTGCCGCGCTCGATTTCATGATCAACGACGACGGCTTCGACCGGACGCTCGAGATCATGCGCCGGAAATATTCCTTCGACGGTTTGAACGATACCGCGATCGCGAAGGAAAGCCTCGCCGAGTACGTGCGCATCTGGACGGCGGCCGGCCGCGAGAGCTTGCTCGTGACGCTTCCGGAAAGGTGGACGCGAGGATACGAGGAGCTCGTGAACGCGGGTCTCGCGGAACCCGGTGCGACTCCAGATGCGTGGTACACCAACGAGCTCGTTCGTGAAGCCTAGCGCCGCTTCGGCCCCGAACGGAACGCTCACGTCGGCCCACGGGACCGCGAGCGGAGGATGTGGATGATGATGGGGCACGGCACCATCGCGACACGCGACGCCGAGCCGGCCGAGGCGGCGCAGACTGCGCGTGATGCGCAGCCGGTCGAACGGCCCGGAGCGGCGGCCGAGCTCGAGCTGATCGACGTCAGCAAGGAATATCAGGCGCGCCACGGGTCCGTCGTGGCGCTGCAGAAGGTCTCGCTGTCCGTGCGGCAGCGCGAGTTCATCTCGCTCGTCGGCCGATCCGGTTGCGGCAAAACGACGTTGCTGAGGATTCTCGCGGGCCTCGTCCATCCGACGGGCGGGCAGGTGCTCGCGGGCGGGGCGCCGTTATGGAAGGACGGGACCCGCGATTCGGAGACGATTCGCCGGCTCGGCATCGTTTTTCAGGACGCGAACCTCTTTCCGTGGTACACGGTCGAGGACAACATCGCGCTGCCGCTCAAGCTGCGGGGAACCGGCAAGAGTGAACGCCGCGCACGGGCGCGCGAGCTTTGCGAGCTCGTCGGCCTCACGGGCTTCGAGCGCTCTTACCCGAGAGAGCTTTCCGGCGGCATGCGCCAGCGTGTCGCGATCGCCAGGGCGCTGAGCTATCGTCCGGGAATTCTGCTCATGGACGAGCCGTTCGGCGCGCTGGATGCGCTCACGCGCGAGAAGATGAATCTCGAGCTTCAGTCGCTCGCCGCGGCATCGGGTGCGACGGTCGTGTTCGTCACGCACTCGATCACGGAGGCCGTGTTTCTCGCCGATCGCGTGGTGCTGCTGTCGCCCCGACCGGGGCGGATACGCTCGGTCACGCCGGTCGACTTTCCGCGCCCGCGCCGGCTCGAGCTGGAAACGGCCCCGCAGTTCCAGGACATCGTCCGCGAGCTGCGCCGTCAACTGGACGAGGAAACGTGATGCCAACGCGCGAGCAGCTGCTCAAAGTGCTCCCGTGGATCAGCACACCGCTGTTGCTGATCGTCGTCATCGCCCTGTGGAAGCTCGCTACCGTCTGGTTCGAGATCTCCCGCTTCGTTCTGCCTCCTCCGGAGGACGTCGTCGCCGCGCTGGTCGACGTCGTGAGCCGGCCCGAGACGTGGACCGTGCATGCGCACGCCACGCTGCTCGAGGCGGTCGCCGGCTTCGCGATCGCACTCGTGTCCGGCGTCGTCGTCGGCGCCGTGCTCGGCAGAGTGCTGTGGCTCGAAAGGGCACTGCGCCCGATGGTCGTCGCCTTTCAGGTCGTGCCGAAAGTCGCGCTGATCCCGATCTTCGTCATCTGGTTCGGCTTCGGCATGACGTCGAAGGTGATCATTGCGGCGATTCTCGCGTTCTTTCCGATCATGTTGAACGTGATGCTCGGCGTGCGATCCGTGGATCCCGGGCACCGCGACGTCATGCGCAGCCTCAATGCCGGGCGCTGGGCCACGTTCTGGTCCCTCGAGTTCCACAACACGCTGCCGTACGTGTTCGCCGGCATGGAGGTCGGCATCGTCTTCGCCGTCATCGGGGCGATCGTCGGCGAGTATCTGGGCGGCAGCGAAGGGCTCGGCTACATGGTCGTCGTCACGCTGAACGCGCTCAACGCGCCCGAGCTGTTCGCGGTCATCATCCTGCTGGCCGGGCTCGGCTACTTGTTGTTCTTCGCGGTCAACGGCGCGAAGCGCCTGATGATCCCGTGGCACGAGTCGGTGAGCCCGAAGGACATCATCTGAGCGGCGAACGATGGAGAGCGGCTGATCGCACCGCCGATCAGCCGCTCGCTGCGGAGCCGAAGTGCCTGCGCATCGAGAGCTAGAAGCTCATCTTCAAACCGACGTATGCGCGCCGCCCCAGTATGTCGTAGTAGTCCGCGCGCGTCGTGCCGCGGTTCGCGTCCGGGGTGATCGTCGCCGTCCCCGGGTCTCGTCCGACCACCGGCGGGTCCTCGTCGAACAAGTTGTCGATGCCGGCGCGCAGCTCGAACCGCTCCGAAAACGAGTAACGCGCAAAGAAGTTGAACATGTCGTACGAGCCGACTCCGAGGATGCGCGTGTCCGGATCGTCGGCGGCCGTCTCGTCCTCGATCGACGGCAGATGTCGCCAAGACAAGCCGACGATCGAGTTCGTGAAGCTGTAGCCGAACGTCGTGAAAAGCTTGTAGTCGAACTGCCCGCCCTGGTCGAGCGTGCCGGCGGCGTCGAATATCGGCGAGTCGGGGTTATCCTGCGTCTTGAACTCGTCGAGGATGCTTCCGACCGCATTGATGTAGAACGAGCCCGGCCCGACGTCCCAGGTCCAGTTGACGGTCATGTCCACGCCCGCCGTTTCGAGGACTCCCGAGTTGAAGAACGGGGCGTCTACTTGAGCACGCTCGCCGGTGACGGCGTTTCGCCCGATCAGCCTGCACCATCCGCCGGGATCGTCGAGCACGAGGTCCGGATTGCTGGCGCCGTCGGCGTTGAAGCACTTCGAATAGACGAACACCGAATCGAGCGGTGCGATGGCGCCTTCGATCTCGACGTCGTAGAAGTCGACGGACGCGACGAGGTTCTCCAGTCCGCCGGGCCCGCTGAGGACGACGCCGAGAGTCCAGGTCGTCGCTGGTCGCGCGCGGGAGCATAGCCGCGCTCGGCGGCGATGCTCATGAGACCGATCGCACGCGGCCAGTCGTGCTGTCCGTCGAGGCCGGCCGCGGCGAGGACGCCGAGCCGGGCGGCGGCTTCGCCGCCGCCCCCATGCGCTGCCTCCAGAAGAAATCGAATGCCGTCGCGGGGCAGCAGCGGCGCGCGGTCCCCGGCGATCAATCGCTTACCGAGGCGTGTCGCCGCTTCGACGTCCCCGCGCCGCGTCGCGCGAGCAAGCGCGTTGACGGCCTCGTCGTGACGGCCGCACGCATCGTGCTCTTCGGCCAGTGCGATTTCGGGAGCGACGTCCGCGGACGTCACTTTCGTACACCTCCGATCAGGTGCGCCGATACGCGGTGCGCGCCACCTCCGAGTACGGCACGGGCGACACGATCGCGCGTACCTCGATCTGCCGATGCGGCTCCACGGTCGGCTTTTTCGTGCCGCCGCCTTCCTCGCCCCAGACGACCGTGACTTCCGTGCCGGGCTCGGCGTGCTCGGGTGCGACCATCGCGAGCGACAGGATCGAGCGGTAATTCCACGTATAGCCCGTCCACGTCGAGATCCCGATCGTCTTGCCGTTCTTCGTAACCTTGTCGTACGGGAGCGTGGAGTAGACCGCCGACGGGAAGTCGATGAACTTCGCCGGCTTGCCTTCCTTGTCGACCAGCGAGCCGAGCGCTTCTTTCACGTCGCTGTCGTTCCACGCGAGTGTGACCTTCTCGCGGTGCGGCTTCTCCGCGATCTTCTCGAGCGCCTCCCGGCCGATGAAATCGTGGTCGAACTTCACGATCTGCCCGTACCCCAGGTCGTACGGCGTCAGATAGTAGTCCTCGATGTTGTCGGAGACGAAGCTGCCGCCGAGCGATGCTCGCGCCTCGTACGCGGTGGCGGGCAACCATTCCCGGTACGGCTTCATCTTCTCGCCCGAGTAGACGGCGGGGAGCGGTGAGGGGATCCAGCCCGATTCGAGCGTGTTGCTCGAATAGGCCTTCGCGCCGACCTGCCGCAGGCCAAATTCTTCCCCGGCCTCGACGATTGCCGTGCGCACCTTCTCGCCGTCCTCCCAGGGCCCGAACAGCTCCCACCCGGGCTGCCCGACCATGCCGTGACGCAGCACGCGGACCTTGCACCCCGCGATCGTCATCTCGCCCATGTTGAAGAACTTGATCGTCGGGGCGGGGCCGCCGATCAGCTTCTCGACGACCTTCGGCGCGTTCGGCCCTTGAATCTGAAATCGGTACGCCTTGCGGACGACCTGGCCGCCCTTTTGGTCGACGGCGCGCTCGTCCCGCTCGATCTTGACGTCGTAGTCGCCGGTCTCGGCGTGGAATTGCACCCAATTGTGCACGGACGGGCGGCCGACGAGGTTGAACAGGTTCTCCTCGAGGTGAAACAGCACGACGTCGCCGATCACATAGCCGTCGTAATTGCACGGGACGAACTGCTTCGCCTTGTTCGGCGTGAAGTTCTTGAAGCTGTTGACGCCGAGGTAGGACAAGAGCTTCGCGGCGTCCGGCCCCGAGACGTACATGTCCGTCATGTGATAGGACTGGTTGAACAAGACGCACGTCTGCTGCCATGCGCGCTGCTCGTCGCGCCAATTCGTGAACTCCGGGGGCACGACCGGGTAGACGTTCGGGCCGCTCGGCGAGTTACGGAGAACCTCGACGGGGTTTCTGCCTGCGAGCAGACCCTCCAGGCTTTGATGATGCATCTTTTTCGATTACCTCTCGTGCATGGGTTCGGATGAGTCGGCGAGGCGGCCGGGCCGCCGCCGTTCATTTTTCGGCGAGATCGACGCCGGCGGCGGCCGGCACTGCGCACGCGACGCGAAGCAACGCGGCGCACGTCGCGACTGACGACGAGTAGCGAATGATCAACGCTCCGGGGCTCCCTGTGAACGGAACGATCCAGGTTGGCCGACCAGTCTACCAGGGCGATCCACGCGGCGTGTGGTGTTGAAAATGCTAGTGTCGCGGGTCTACCCGCCTTCGAGCGCGGAGCGCTGCACGTTCGGGGTTCCGACTACACTTTGTCCCCGGCGCGCCGGCGCCCGGAAAAGGGTTCGTGGTGTGGAAAAGCGCCCCGGCAACGCAGGCGCCGCCGGCGATCCCGCGCGTCGTCGCGGGGACAACGACCGCAGCCGGACTCGGGGACAGGGTCGGCGGCGGTCCCGGCGGCCCGTCGCAGGTCCTACAATGCGGCGCCGCTCCCGTGCACGATGCGCCCGCCGACGATCGTCAGCAACGATCGGATGTCGAGGATCGCCTGGTCCGGCACAGCCTCCTCGTCGAAGTAGTCGGCGCTCAGCACGACAAGATCGGCGTACTTTCCGACCTCGATGCTCCCGAGCACGTCCTCCTCCTTCAAGAACCATCCGTTCGCCGCCGTGTAGAGCCGAAGCGCCTCGTCGCGCTCGAGCGTTTGGTCCGCGTTGATCGGCTCGCCCCGCGCGTTCTTGCCCGTGACCACGTAGTAAAGGCCGATCCACGGATTCAGCGGCGAGATCTGCATACCGTCCGAGCTCATGCCGACCGGAATCCCGGAGTCGAGCAGCATCCGGAACGGCGGCCCATTCGCCTCGGCCGTGCCGCTGAGCCACCGCCATCCGCCCAGCACGCTGATCCCTCCGCCGAGGGCCCGGAGCTTCTCGACGTACTCGGGAGTGATGAACGGCGCATGCGCGAGCACCCAGCGAAGCTCGGTGATGCCGGGCGGGTCCAGTGCGGCGTTGACTCGCTCCCATCCGTCGATGATCGTCATGAAGTCGGTGCGCGTGAGCGAGTGGTTCTCGTTGCGCCAGCCGGCCTCCGCGACGAGTCGAGTCCCGTTCTCCCACGCCTCCGTCGCCGTGGCGACGATCGGGCTTGCGCCGGCCGTGAACTCGCCGATGCCGACGATTCGGAGCATGTCCCCGCCGAACTCCGGGAAGACGTTCGCGAGGCGCGCCTTGAGCCCCGGCGTCGCCGGATCGGCCTCCATGTGCAGGAAATTGAGCCTGATGCGATTGATCAGCCGGCCCTCGCGATACAGCTCGAGCAGCGCATCGTAGGCGTGGTACTGATCGAAATGCGCGGCGCCGTCGGCGTCGGTCCCCGTCGCGGGAAAGCCGCCCTGATCGAGGTGCGTCGTGACGCCGAGGCTCGCGGCATAGCGAAGCGCGTCGAGCGTGCCGCGCTTCTTGTCCTCGAACGTTTGCAGCTGCCGGAGGGCGTGCAGGGCGCGGCTCGACGGGTTCGGTGCGGCGCCGCCGGCGATCGCGCCGTCGTCGCCGACCTCGATGCCGCGGCTCTCGAAAAAGGCCTTGCCGAGGCTGTTCGTCACGGAGGGGCCCGCGAACGACTGCTGAAGGTAGACCGGGTGATCGGGCGCCACGCGGTCGAGCTCCGCGAGCGTCGGAAAGCGCGGTGCGTCCGGCGGCGGCACGAATTGATTGATGTCGAATCCGCCGATCGACGTGATCCACTCGCCCGCGGGGACCTCGGCCGTTTTCGCCTCCAGAGTCTCGAGCACCGCTTCGATCGAGCGCGCGTTCTCGAGGCGCGTGTCGTGCCCCGGCCGCAACCCCAGCAGCACGATGTGATTGTGGTTGTCGATGATGCCCGGGATTGCCGTGCGGCCGCGAAGGTCGATCGTCTCGGTGCAGGGGCCGGCGCCCGCCGATTCACCCACGGCCGCGAAGCGATCGCCGACGATGCGCACCGCGGACACGACGCTGCCCGCGTCGTCCATCGTATGAACGCGGCCGTTCACGAGGAGCAGGTCCGGACCCGGCGGGCAGGTCGCGTCGTCCTGGGCCCGTGCGGGCCCCGCGAGCAGGATCGAGCCCGCGAGCAGCACCGCGCCGCATCGCAGGATGGCGGGACGGGGCGCGGTGCGCGTCCTGTCGGCAATGACCGCTTCCATGAAGCTTTCCTCCCAGGCGAACGGCCCGCCGGCAGTCTAAGCGCTGCCCGCGTTTCGGCACAACGCCGGTACCGGGAGGAGCGCTTAGCCAGGCTCGGCGAGAGCGCTGTGCCGGGCGGTCGGCGCGCTCGTCAGGCGCTCGCTCGGGCCGGCAGCGGATCCGTGGACGCGCGCTCGGGGCCGTGCTCGTTGATCGTGGTCCGGCGGAGGTCGCGGACGTGTGCGAGGTCCTCGAAGGTGCCCGCGCGGTGGAGCGTGCAGCGGTTGTCCCAGATCACGAGATCGCCGCTTCGCCACGCGTGGCTGTACACGTATTTCGGCTGTGTCGCGAAGTCGAGGAGCTCGTCGAGCAGCGCACGCCCGGCGTCGACCGGCCAACCGACGATGTGCGAGGCGTGCGCGCCGATGTAGAGCGCCTTGCGCCCATAAGGCATTTCCCGCACCAACGGGTGGCGCACCGGCGGCATGCGGCGGCGCATGTCGTCCGTGATCTCGTCGAGCCCCGCGCGCTCGCGCGAATACCAGAGATAGTGCTCGGCCTCGAGCCCTTCGATACGCGCCTTCGTCTTCGCGGGCAGATCGTCGTAGACGACGCGCGTGTCGACGAACTCGGTGTTGCCGCCGTCGGGAGGCAGCACGTGCGCGCGCAGCAGCGACCACTTCGTCGGCAGATCGTTGAACGAGCTGTCGGTGTGGAACAGAAAGTTCGCGCGGTTGTACTTTCGGCGCGTGGAATCGGCCGAGAGCAGGCGGCCTTGCGCGTCGAGGTTCGAGGCATCGTACAGCTCGCGCCGCAGCCGGCGCTCGACGCCGGGGACGCCGAGCTCCGGAGGCAGCTCGAGCGGGCCGAACGCCCGGCTGAACGCGATGTGCTGCTCGTCGTCGATGTGCTGATCGCGGATCGCGAGGACCGCGTACTGCGCCATCGCCTGCTCGACGAGCGCCTTCAGCTCCGACGTCGGCGGCTGCCGCAGATCCGCTCCGATCAGCTCTGCCGCGAAAAGATCATGTAAGGGCTTGACTTCCATATCACCGTCAGCGTCCATACCGTGTCCCGCGGGACGCCACCTTTACCGGGCGTGCCACCATTCGCGCAGGCTCGTGCAGCGCCCGGCGTCGTCGAACTCGAGCAGGAAAATGCCGTTCAGCTCGGCGGCCGCTCCGGTCGACGCGAGCTTGAACTTCGCGGACCATCGGGCCACTCCGGTGCGCCCGAGGACGCCGACGACCTTGCTTTCGAAGCGGATCTCGCGTTGGTCCTTCGTAACCGAGGACCAGTAGCTGCGCACGCCCTCCGGGCCCCGAAATGGATCGGCAAACGGGGTCTCGAAATACAGGGCATCGCGGGCGAACAGCCGAGCGGCGGCGTCCGCATCGCGAGTTTCCCAGGCTTCGCCGTACCTCGCGAGCCAGCGCTCGAGATCGTCGTCGTTCATGCGTACATGTTACCCGGCCGGGACCTAGCGGTGCAGTCGGCTCAGAATTCCTTCGTGAAGTCGACGCCCCACCGCCGCGGCTTCGCCTTGAACAGGAAACCGCCAGGCGAGAACTCGGCGTTGTACTGCACGTCGTTGAAGTTACGCTGCCAGCCGGTCACCGACCAGCTGTCGCCGCGAACTCCGATGCGCCAATCCAAGAGGTTGACCGGGTTACGCACCGTGATGTTGTCCGGCTCCCAGTACGTGTCGCCGATGCGCTGATAGTCGGTGCGCACGAAGAGCTCGAGCCCGGAGTCGCCGAGGGGACGGTTGAGCTGTGCGCCGAGATTCACCGTGTCCTCGGTGACGAGCGGCGCCTCGTTACCGACGTGGTCCGGATCGACCGCCGCCTTGATCTCGCTGTCGGTGGCGCCGTAGCCGAGGAACACGTCGAAGTAATCCGTAACCTGCGCCGTCACGTTGAGCTCGAACCCGCGATAGTCGACCTCGCCGAGGCTGCCGAGGTTCTGCGTCGAGCTCTCCGCGAGGAAGACGAAGAAATAGCCGCCGTCGGCGTCCGTGTCGAACACGCTGAAGTTCAAGTTCACGCGTCCGTCGGCGAGCCGGCTCTTCACTCCGAGCTCGAGCGTGTCGGCGACCTCCTCGTCGAACAGGTCGCCGACACCGAGGAAGCCGGCTTCGAGCGCGGCTTGGCCGACGCCGGTCTGGTTGAATCCGCCGCTGCGGAATCCGCGGCCGTAGCTGCCGAAGATCGTGAGATCGTCGGAGGGGAGGAAGGTCAGTGTCAGACGCGGCTGGAGCTCGTCCCATGTGTGCTCGCGGACCTCGCCGGTGAACGTCTCGAGGCCGAGGGGCGCGAGGAACGGCTCCGGCGTCAGCGTCGTCTGCTCGCGCGTATCCTCGTCGTAGCGCAGCGCGAACGCGAGCTCTGTCCGGTCGGTGATGTCGTATGCGATCTCGCCGAACAGCGCCCAGGCGAAGTTGTCCTGCGCGTCGGCGAGGAACGTCGTCTGGAAGCTGTCCGGGAAGCTCACGGGATCGAACGGGAAATCGCCGCGCGGCGTGCGAAACACGGGGAACGCACCGAGCCCCCGGTCGACGATATTGCCGGTCGAGATGAAGCGGTCGGTGGTGATCGCATACGCTCCGGCGATCCAGCGCAGCCGCTGATCGTCGCTCGACGTGAACCGCACTTCCTGGCTGACGGTCTCGACGTCGAGGAACTGGCTCTGCGCCCAGTCGTCGCCGAAGAGCGCGCGGAAGAGTGATTCCTCGATCGGCAGAAAATCGAACTGGTCACCGGTCAGGATCTCCTCGATCGTGTCGAACGACGTGATCGACGTGAACGTGCCGGCGTCGAGCTCGTAATCGAGCTTGAACGCAAGCTGCCCGAGCTCGCGCTCGTTCATGCCCGGATTGTTGACGCGCACCGGGAGGCTCGTGTTGTTGACGTCGTTGTTGAAGTCGATGTTGAAGTAGAGCGCCTGCGTGTCGACTTCCGAATAGTAAAGGCGCGCATCCGTCTGCAGCCGGTCGTTCGGCTCCCAGAGCAATCGAAGGCGGCCGGAGACGTCCTGGAACGGGTCGGCTTCGTCGTTCAGATAGGTGTTCGGGATGTAGCCGTCCGTGTCGAAGTACGAGAGGGCGGCGTGATAGCTCAGCGTGTCCGAGCCGCGGAGCGGGCCGCTGCCCATGACCTGCGCCGTCGTGCCCGGGCCCGAGTCGTACCCCAAGCGTACCCTTCCCTCGAACTCGTCGCCGGGCTCGCGGGTGGTGATCACGATCGCGCCGCCGATCGCGTTCCGGCCGTACACGGCGCCTTGCGCGCCCTTCAGCACCTCGATCTGCTGCACGTCGAAGAGCTCTTGAGTGAACTGCGCGGGGTTCGACATCAGCACGCCGTCGACGAGCACGGCGACGGAAGGCTCGCTGTTTCTCGCCTGCGAGATGCCGCGGACCGTGATGAACGACGTCCCCTGATTCTGCGTTTCGACGAGCGTGACGTTCGGCGTGAGCGAGATGAAGTCTTGAGGGCGCTCGATGCCGGCGGACTCGATGTCCTGCTCGTCGAAGACCGTAATCGTGACCGGCACCTCCTGGAGGGCCTCGGCCCGGCGGCGGGCGGTGACCACGATTTCCTCGAGATCGTCGGGTTGCGCCGCGGCCGGCTCGGCGGATGCGGCGGCGATCGCGCCGGCCAAGAGCGCCGTGCGAACGAAGCGATCAGCGTGGCTTGCGATCATGTCCTGACTCCCCTTCCATCTCCGGCCGATCCGCCGGTCGATCTCACGAAGCCGAAAGCGTCGGCGGGTGCATTCCTCCGGGGGCCCGGCGTGCTGGGTGCCCGGCCGGGCGGGTTTGGGCCTGCGATCGAAACCGGACGAATGCACAGGGGGAAAGCGGGTCCGGCTCCGGCCGCCTACGCGGGCGTTGAATCGGGCGTCGCCGCACGTGTGGATGTCGAGATCCGGGATCGCTCGTGGGCGCGAATCGACCGCGGGTGCGTTCGCGCAACGGCCGCGAACGCTCATCTCGACCTCGGCACCCGGAAACGACCGCAGGCCCAAATTCTCGGTATGCGCAGCGGGGCGGGACGGCGAGCCGGGAATCATCGCCGCAGATCGGGTCGGCAGTGGCTCGAAGCATCCGCTCGTCTCGCCCGCGTGGTCGACACGCAACGCTAGCGAATGCGCGGCGCCTTGACAATTCCGGTCGTTGTGCTAGTGGGGAGATTACTGGTAGAAATTGCAACATGACGGCGGCTCGTGAGCACAGGATGGATTCTCGAAAGAGGCAGCTGAGCGAGTTTCTGAAGAGCTGCCGGGCCCGCGTCGCGCCGGCGGACGTCGGCCTGCCGGTGGCGGACCGGCGCCGGACGCCGGGGCTGCGCAGGGAGGACGTTGCGGCGCTCGCCGGCGTCAGCGTGACCTGGTACACGTGGCTCGAGCAGGGGCGCGACATTCAGGTTTCCGATGCGGTTCTGGAGCGCATCTCGTCGACGCTGCACCTCTCCCGGGACGAGCGCGAGTACCTGTTCGCGCTCGTGCAACATCGCCCGGCGCCGCCTCGAGGATGGCACGACGTGGAGGTGAGCGCGGCCGTCAAGCGTATGATCGATTCGCTCGCGGTGCCCGCGATCGTGATGACGGCGCGGTGGGACGTCGTCGCGTGGAACCGGCTCGCGGTGCTCACGTTCCGCGACTACGACCACATTCCGCAGGAGCGGCGCAACCTGCTGCGGATACTGCTCGTGGACGAGCAAGTGTACACGCGCGATCCGGAGATCTTCGACGCGATGGCGCACAGGGTCATCGCGAAGTTTCGTGTCGACTACAGCCAGTTCACCGGCGATCCGGACTTCGAGGAGCTGATCGCGGAGCTCGAGCGCACGTCGGAGACGTTCAGGCGCTTGTGGAACAGCTCCGAGGTCGTCGGCCGGTCGCAGGCCGTCGTTCGCCACCCGCAGCTCGGCGGCGTCACGCTCGAGCACACCTCGTACGTGCCCGAGGGGAGCCCGGGGCTGCGGCTCGTGATCTACGCCCCGTACGACGAGGAGAGCGCCGCGAAGATCGCGGCGCTGAAGCGCCGGCACTGAGCGCCGGCCGTCACGCGCGCGGCCGGCGCCCCCACAGCTCGTCGCTCGCGAGGCGCGCGCCTTCGACGAGTGCCTCGAGCTTCGCCCACATGATCGAAGGATGCACGCGCTCGATGTTCTCGATCTGCGCGAAGCCGCAGTCCGTTCCGGCGATCACGTTCTCGCGGCCGACGAGCTCGGCGTAGCGGACGATGCGATCGGCGACGAGGCGCGGATGCTCCACGGTCGTCGTGTGGTGGGTGACGACGCCCGGGATCAGGATCTTGCCTTCCGGCAGGCGGCCGTTCCGCCACACTCGCCATTCGTGCTCGTGACGGGGATTCGCCGCCTCGATCGAGTACGCGCCCGCGTTCACCTGAAGGACGAGGTCGACGATCGCATCGAGCGGAGCGTCCGCGACGTGCGGCACGTGCCAGCTGCCGAAGCACACGTGATAGCGGACGCGCTCCGGCGGAATGCCGTCGAGCGCGTAATTCAGCGCCTCGATCCTGAGCTCGGCCCATTCGCGATAGCGCGCCGGGTCGATCCGTACGAGGTCGTCGTACATGTTCGCCAGGACCGCGTCGTCGACCTGCAGGACGAAGCCCGCGTCGTGCACGGCCAGGTACTCGTGCCGCAAGGCCTCCGCGATCGCGAAGACGAACTCGCGTTCGCTCGGATAGAACTCGTTCACGCCGTTGTACGCGGTGCTCGCCGGCGCGACGGCGGTCATGAACACCTCCCGGGCGCCGGCGCGCGCCGCGGCGTCGCGCAGGTTCGCGATGTCCCGCGCCGCGCAGCAGCGCTCGTCGCGGTAAGCGATCGGGCCGACGCACGCCTCGGTCGGCATGCCGTTCAGCGCGCGCGGCATTTCGCGCGCGAAGAAGTCCGCGAAGCGCTCCCGGTCGCGGCCGAGCCAGCGCAGCGGTATCGGCTGATCGGCGCGAATCTCGAAGCCGGTGAGGCGCTCGAGGATGTACGCCGCCCAGCTCGATTTGCCGAACTCGCCGTCGTTCACGACGTCGAGGCCGATCGCGACCTGCCGTGCGACGACGTCCTCGACCGCCGCGCGCAGCCGCTCGTCGCGGGCGGCCCGCTCCTCGTCCGTGCCCGGCTCGCTCGGCAGTCCGGCGGGACGCACGAGGCTGCCCGCGTGCGTCGTCAGAATTCGGTTCTCGCTCCGCAGCATCGGCCTCCTCGCGCGCAGTGCGACGGAGTGTAGAGGGGCGGGGCGGATTTGCCGATAGCCCGGCCGCAAGCAGATCGCTCAGTGGCCCGTCGGAACGGAACCGGAGAGCTTGTGGTATCGATGCGACAATTTGGGGGAATCCCTATTAGTATTACTACCAGTATCACTGATGGCTGGTTGGGATTCTCAAGGCTGGTACACAATCCGGCCGAACCGGCGTCGAAACAACAAGAAGATTCCCATCGATGCCGGAGATGTTGCGAAGGCCCATCAACGGGGGAGTCCGAAGATGTCGCGACGATTGCATGATGCAAGGGGCCGTAAAAGTTCCGGCATGCGGTCCATGATGCCGTCCCATTCCCGCGCGCGTTGGTTGATTCTCACCGGGCTTGCGCAGGCCTGCGGCGCGGTTTACGCGCAGGAGCAAACCGGCCCGCTCGAGGAGATCATCGTCACCGCGGAGTTTCGCGAAGCGAACGTGCAGGAGACGCCGGTCGCGATCACGGCCGTGAACTCCGAGATGCTCGATGCGCGCAGCCAGACGAACATCGTCGACGTCGCGGCGCAGGCGCCGAACGTCACACTGAAGCCGGCGGATCAGGGGAGCGGAAACGCGATGATCGCGTTCATCCGCGGCATCGGCCAGACGGACTTCAACTATGCGGTCGAGCCGGGCGTCGGCATTTACGTCGACGACGTCTACTACCCGAACTTGACGGGCTCCATGGTCGATCTGCTCGACGTCGATCGTGTGGAGATTCTGCGCGGGCCTCAAGGCACGCTGGCGGGCCGCAACTCGATCGGCGGCGCCGTGAAAATCTATTCGCGCGCGCCGAGCCCCGACGGCGGCGGCAGCCTGTCGATTACCTACGGCGACTTCGATCGCGTCGACGTGCGCGCGAGCGCCGATTTGACGGTCGTCGACGAGAAGCTCTACGCCCGCGTAGCCGGCGCGAGCAGCACGCGCGACGGTTACGTCACGCGTCTCGACTACCGATGCGTGCATCCGGAGTCGGATCTGCCGACCTACATCGCCGGCGGCGATCTCTCCGACTGCGAGATCGGCACCGAGGGCGGCCGGTCGTTCACGGGCGGGCGCGTGTTCTTGCAGTGGCTGCCGAGCGATCGCGTCACGGTCGACATCATCGGCGACGTGATCGACGACGAGTCGGAGCCGGTTCCAAACGTGCTGATCCGGGTGAACGAGGCGCGAAACAATCCGAACCTCGGTCAGCCTTTCGGCATTTTCGGCGATCCGATTCTCACCGAAACCGGCCAGCCGAGCTACAACGGCGCCGACTTCGACGGTGACGGCCTCGCCGACGGCACGTTCCACGACGTGGACGGCGATTACACCACCACCGACGACCGCGTTTATTACAGCAACGCGTTCGTCACCAGCGGCCCGTTCGCCGGGGATCCGGTCGTCAGCGATCCGTATGTCAGCTACGCCACGTATCTCGATCCGGAGCAGCCGCTTCCGAATCGGCCGTTCTCGCCGGTCGCGATTCCACCGGTCACCACGCTCCAGCAGCGCGGCCTGTCGGTGCAGATCGACTGGGACATCACCGACAACCTTCAGTTCGAGTCGATCTCGGCGTTTCGCGAGTACGACTCGGATTGGGCGCAGGACGTCGACGCCTCGCCGCTGAACAGCCAGAACCTGCTCCAGCGCCTCGAGCATGATCATTGGACGCAGGAGTTCCGTTTGAACGGCACCGCGCTCGACGGTCTGCTCGATTACACGTTCGGCGCGTTCCACGTCGATCAGGACGGCACGCTCGAGGCGAACGTCAACCTGTATTACGCGCAACTGAACTTCATCCACGGCCCCGATCCCACGCCCTCGGAAGCCTCCGCGCTGTTCGCTCATACGTCATGGCATCTCTCGGACGCGCTGAACCTCTCCGTCGGCGTGCGCGCTTCGGATGAGAGCAAGACGTACATCTACCGGCGCCGCAATCCGGACGGCACGCTTCCGCAGGTGTGCAACGGGCCCCCGGCGAGCGTCAACACGTTCCCGAATTGCGTGCTCGCGGGGCTGTTCAACGTGAGCGGCGAATTCGACGACTCGCGCACCGACTGGCGCCTGGCGCTCGACTGGCGGCTGACGGACGACGTCATGCTGTACACGCAAGCGGCCACGGGCTTCAAGGGCGGCGGCATCAACCCGCGGCCGTTCTTCCCGATCCAGATCGAGTCGTTCCAGCCTGAGGAGCTCACGTCGTACGAGATCGGCGCGAAGACGCTCCTCTTCGACGGCCGCGTGCGGTTGAACTCGGCTGTATTCTTCAACGACTACACGGACATTCAGATCAATCAGACGCAGTGCGAGGTCCCGCCGTTCATCGACGCCGACGGCCTGGGCGCGCCGTGCATTCAGCCCGGCAACGCCGGAGATGCCGACGTCGAAGGTCTCGAAATCGAAGCCGAGATCAGTCTCGCGGATGCGTGGCTGATCGACTTCTCGTTCGCGGCGCTCGACTTCCAGTACACCAGTCTCGCGCCGAACGTCGCGGTAACGCTCGACATGGTCACGCCGTTCACGCCCGAGACGACGTGGAGCTTCGGTGCGCAATACGAGGCGCGGCTCCCGGGCGGCGGCACGCTGACGCCCCGGATCGACGTCGCGTACCAGGACGAGATCTATACGGAGCCGCTCAACAATCCGGCGAGCCTGATCGACGACTACACGCTCACGAACGCACGTCTCACGTGGCGTTCGGCGAGCGACGAGTGGGAGGCGGCGCTCGCGGTCACGAACGTGACCGACGAATTCTACTTCAACAACATCTTCGAGCAGTTCGACAGCTCCGGCACGGTGTCCGGAACGCCCGGGATGCCGAGGATGTGGGCGCTGAGCCTGAAGCGTAACTTCTAGCCGGCGGCGCGCGGTCCTGGGTCGCGCATGACACGAACGGCGGGGATTGCCCCCGCCGTTCGCCTTCACGTCACTCTTCCGGGCGCTCCCAGCCCTGCTCGAAGTGCTCCTCCCAGTTCTGCGCCCACGGCCGGCCGAAGTAGTCGACGTAGCCCTCGTCGAGCGGCGTCAGCTGTGTGGGCCTCCCGTCCGGCCCGTTCACGATCGTGCTCTGCACGCGGCATTCGACGAACGTGTAGCGCCGCTCGGGAGCGTCGATGCCGGCGGCGTAGTTCCACGGCGTCACGATGTGGAGCGGCTGCTTGAACGCCTCCGGATCGTAGAACGTGGCCTCCACGACGAGGCCGCCGCCGTCCTCCTGCGGTCGGATCACCTCGATCACCTCGAGTGAGTTGCTGAACTCGAACATCGAGTGGGTCAGCGTCCAGCCCTGGACGTTCGCGGTCCATGCGACGAGCGTGTCGCCGTCCCAGAAGCCGACGGTCTCCCCGTACCACTGCGGGACCTGCTGCACGTGCTTCTGGCCGATCAGCACCTTGCGGATGAAGTTGTCGGCGACGCCGGCGAGGAACTGCACCTGGTGCGGCGTCACGAGGACCTCGATGTCGTTGATCGCGTATTCCGTCCACCAGCGCATCAGGCCCTCCGGGTAGCAGAAGGCGGCCATCCACTGCGGCGCGTTGCTGACCGCCTCATGGTAGTTCATCTGCGTCATCCGCTTCTGATACTCCGGCGTCAGCAGCGACAGGATCGTCGCGGTCTGAACCCCGCGGCCGTAGAGCCATTGATCCTCGTACCCGCCGCGCCGGTACCAGCCGTCCCAGTCGGGCAGCGTCTCGCGCGTGTGCCGGGTGGGCCCGCCGTGCGCCTTCGCTTTCGCGAGCAGCGCGGCATAGTGCTCGGCCGCGGTCTCGTACTCGTACGGGCTCACGATCTCCTCGACCGGGCGGTCGACGCTGCAATCGCCCCACTCTCCGAACCGCCCTTCGGACCACGTCTCCGCCAGCTGCTCCGGCGTGTTGCAACGCTGGTAGCGCGGATCGGTCCAGTACTTCCGATCGAAGTAGAAGTTCTCGGTCGTGAAAAGGTCGACGGGCAGGGGCTCTACGCCCGGAGGCGGCGGGTGATCGGCCGCGCGCGCATCTTCGGTCTGGGACCGGGCGGCCGGCATCATCGCGACCGCGGCCGCCAGCACCGCGCCCGACACGGCGCGATAGGAGGTGTTCCGTGATCTCTTCTTCGGCATGACTCGCAATCCGGCAAGTAGTTAGGCGGCCAGCGAAGCGGGACTTCGCCGGAGTGACTCGTACTGAGACCCCGCGACCGGGGCGGCGTTCACGCGAGCGCGTCGGCGATCACGCGAACCGCGTGCACCGCTTCGCGCGCGGCGCCGTCGCGGATCTGATGGCGGCAGCTCGTTCCGTCGGCCACGATCACCGTGTCCGCGTCCGCCGCGCGAACCGCCGGCAGCAGCGCGGCCTCGGCCATCTCGAAGGAGACTTTGACGTGGCGCCGGTCGTAGCCGAAGGCGCCCGCCATCCCGCAACAGCTCGACGCGACGACGTCGACATCGAGACCGGGCACGAGCCGCAACGCCCGCGTGACGTCGCCCATCGTGCCGAAGGCCTTTTGGTGGCAGTGGCCGTGCACCAGGGCCTTCGAGCGGGCCGCTTTGCGGAGCGGAAGGCGCAGCCGGCCCGCTGCCGCTTCCCGCACGAGGAACTCCTCGAGCAGGAACGCGTGCGCTCCGAGCCGCTCCGCGTCGCGGCCGGGAAGGAGCACCGCGAGCTCGTCGCGGAGACCGAGCAGACAGGCGGGCTCGAGCCCGATGACCGGCGTGCCGCGCTCGACGTGCGGCGCGAGGGCCGCGAGCAGACGCCGCGCCTCGGCCCGCGCATGCTCGACCATGCCGGCGGCGAGGTAGGTCCGACCGCAGCAAAGCGGCCGGTTGCCGTCCTCGGCCCGCGGCGTGGCCGCGTGGACCGCGTAGCCGCCGGCGAGGAGCACGTCGATCGCGGCCCGAAGGTTCTCGGGCTCGAACCAGCGATTGAACGTGTCCGCGAGCAGGACGACTTCGCGGCCGGATGCCGCGCCGGTCGCATTGCGTCCGTTCGCCGCGTCAGGAAGCGCCGGCGCGCCGCCGCCGGTCAGGGCGGCGCGAGCTCCGCCGGCCCGGGCGGCGACGTCGGCCGCATCGCGGAACGGTTCCGAATGCCAGACGGGCAGCGAGCGGGACGCGGCGAGCCCGAGCACGAGCGCCGACACGTGCGCGGCGCCCGGCACGCGGTCGCGCAGGTTCAATAGCGGCGCGAGCCGCGCCGCCCGCGGGGCCCAGCGCGGCAGATGAGCGATCAGCAGCTCCTTCGCGCTGCGCCGGCGCTTGCGATGGTACTGGTGCAGGAACTCGATCTTCATCCGCGCCATGTCCACGCCGGTCGGGCACTCGCGCTTGCAGCCCTTGCACGAGACGCAGAGCTCGAGCGTGCGGTACATCTCCTCCGAGGTCAGCGCATCCGGGCCGAGCTGGCCGGACAGCGCGAGCCGCAGCGTGTTCGCGCGTCCCCGCGTCGAATCGCGCTCGTCCCCGGTTATGCGGAACGACGGGCACATCGTGCCGGCGTCGAACTTGCGGCAGTAGCCGTTGTTGTTGCACATCTCGACGGCCGCGGCGAACCCGCGGCTCGAGGCGGCGCCCGCAACATCGTGCGCGGACCAGTCGAGCCCGGTGGCGATCGAAAGCGTCGCGTAGCCCGGCTTGAAGCGAAACAGGGCACGGTCGTCCATCTTCGGCGGAGCGACGATCTTGCCGGGATTCATCAGCCCGTTGGGGTCGAACGCCCGCTTGATCTCGGCGAAGGCGGCGGCGAGCCGCGGCCCGTAGACGCGCTCGATCCATTCGGAGCGAACGAGGCCGTCGCCGTGCTCGCCGGAGTACGAGCCCTTGTACTCGCGCACGAGCGCGCACGCTTCCTCCGCGATCGCGCGCATCGCCGCCGCGCCTTCCGGCGTCTTCATGTTCAGGACCGGGCGCACATGCAGGCAGCCGACCGAGGCGTGCGCGTAGAACGTGCCGCGCGTGCCGTGCTTCTCGAACACTTCCGTCAACCGCTGCGTGTAGTCCGCGAGGTGCTCGAGCGGGACGGCGCAATCCTCGATGAACGACACCGGCTTCCCATCGCCCTTCATCGACATCATGATGTTGAGGCCGGCCTTGCGTACCTCCCAAACGTCGCGCTGCAGCGCGGGCTCGGTCACGTCGACGACGCTGCCGGGCAATCCGAGATCGCCCATCAGCTCGCTCAGCCGGGCGAGCTTCGCGAGGGACTCGGCGCGATCCGCCCCGGTGAACTCGACGAGCAGAATCGCTTCCGGCTCGCCGCGCACCGTCGCCTCGACCGTGGTGCGGAACGCGGCGATCCCGCGCGACAGCTCGATCATCGTGCGGTCGACCAGCTCGACCGCGTCCGGCCCGAGCTCGACGATGTGCTGCGCAGCCTCCATCGCCCGGTGGAAAGTCGGAAAGTGCACGACGCCGAGCGTCTTGTGGCGCGGAAGAGGGGACAGCTTGAGCTTGATGCTGCGCAGCCAGCCGAGCGTTCCTTCCGAGCCGACGAGCAAGTGCGCCATGTTGAACGGCGCGTCGCTCGCCGCCATGTCGAGGTTGTAGCCGGCGACGCGACGCTGCACCTTCGGCACGCGCGCGGCGATCTCGGCGTCCTCGCGGGCCCGCAGGCGGCGAATCGTCGCGACGAGAGCTGCGTAGCGTCCTCGTTCACCCTCGTCGCCGGGGCGCACCTCGCCGAAGCGCAGCATCTCGCCCGTCGGCAGCCACGCGTCCGCCTCGAGCACGTTGTGCACCATGTTGCCGTAGCGCAGCGAGCGGGCGCCGCAGCTGTTGTTGCCGGCCATCCCGCCGATCGTGGCCTGCGCGGAGGTCGAGACGTCCACCGGAAACCACAGGCCGTGCGGGCGTAAGGCGGCATTCAGCCGATCGAGGACGACGCCCGGCTCGACGCGAACGAAGCCGGCTTTCGTGTCGAGCTCCAGGATCCGGTTCAGCCGCTTGCTTTGATCGATCACCAGCGCTTCGCCGACCGTCTGTCCGCACTGCGAGCTGCCGGCGCCGCGGGGAAGCACCGGGACGCGCGCATCGGCCGCGATCTCGAGCGCCCGGAGCGCGTCATTCGCGTCGGCCGGCACGACCACGCCGATCGGCTCGATCTGATAGATCGACGCGTCGGTGGAGTAGCGGCCGCGGGAGAATCGGTCGAAAAGGACCTCTCCGCGGAGCTCTCGCTTCAGGCGTGCGTCGAGCATCGGGAGATCGGTGCGCAGCGCGGGAACCCGCTCCGGGCGCGGGCGCTGCGAGGACCCGCCGGCGGCAAACGCACGGCGCGGCGCGAAGCGGAGCGAACGGGACGAGGTCACGGTGCGTGCTCGGTCATCGGCCTCCAGTATATCGGCTTCACGTGCGGCGGCTGCTCGGCGCGTGCGATCGTGGCGGTCCTGCGGGTGCGTCGCGCGGCTGTCGCTCTCCGCCGACCGGTTCGGCGGCCTCGGGCCGGCCACCCGAAAAAATCTTCCGCGCGGGCCGGCGGTTCGGGCTGCCGGGACGCGGGCGCCGTGTATGATCGGCCGATATGCGACAGAGACGACTCCTACGGGGCCTGCTCCTTTGCGCGGGCCTGACCGCGATGACCTTTGCCGGGGCCGTCGGCGCGCAGACCGGCCGGCCGCGCGCGATCGCGTTGGTCGGCGGCACGCTGATCGACGGCAGCGGCGGCACACCGCTCCACGACAGCGTCGTGCTGATCCGCGGCGAGCGGATCGAGCGCGTCGGCACGCTCGACACGCTGAGCGTTCCGCAGGACTACGAGCGCATCTCGACGGAAGGTATGACCGTGCTGCCGGGACTGTTCGATCTGCACGTCCATCTGCTCTACAACGGTCACCCGGATGTCGATCACTGGTTCGCCGCGTACGCGGCGCGATTCGAGGAGGTGACGATCCCGGCGTCGGCCGAGCAGACGCTGCTCGCCGGCGTCACGAGCGTGCGAGATTTGGCGGCTCCCACCGACGCGATACTGGCCGTAAAGCAGCGGATCGACAGGGGCGAGCTGCCCGGTCCCACGATCTACGCGTCGGGCGCCGCGATTCAGCCTACGGAGGCGCCGACCCGGCCGCACATTCTCGCCGTTTCCGGCCCCGACGACGCGGCCGCGAAGACGAAGCAGCTGGCGCAGGCCGGAGTCGATCTCGTGAAAATCCTCGGCGCCGAGGGACGCCCCCTCGAGGAGATTCGCGCGATCGTCGACGCGGCCCACGCGGCCGGGCTCAAGGTCGCGGCGCACGGCCGCAGCGACGCGGAAATCCGCATCGGTCTGGCCGCGGGCGTCGACGAATTCGAGCACATCGGCGTCGAGAGCGACGAGCTGCCGCCGGACGTCGTCGCGGCGATCGCCGAGCGCGTCGCGACGGGTCCGCCGCTCTACTGGTGCGCGACCGTCGGCGTGCTGCTGAACGGGGACGAGCTCGCGGCCGATCACGAGTTCCTCGACGATCCGCGCCACTTCGCGGGCCTGCCTCCCGAGATCGCCGACGACGTGCGCCGCGCCGTCGCGAAGGCCGAGATCGTGCCGCCGCCGCCCCGCGTCGCAGCCGTCGTCGAGCGCAAGATCGAGCAGCTGCGCGAGCTCGGCGTGCGATTCGTCGTCGGCAGCGACATGGGCACTTTCGGGCTCCCTGCAGCCGAAGCGCTCTGGCGCGAGCTCGAAGCCTGGGTGCGCGAGCTCGGCATGCCGCCGATGGAGGCGGTCCGCTGGGCAACGGCCGATGCGGCCGAATACCTCGGCGTCGGCAGCGACTACGGCACGATCGTGCCCGGCAAGTTCGCCGACATCATCGCCGTCCGCGGCAATCCGCTCCTGCACATCGACGTGCTGCGCGATCCAGCGATCGTGCTGAAGCACGGCAAGCGCTACAAATGAGCGCACGCATTCGGCACGTGCGCGACGGCCGAATGCGAGACGCGCGTCACCTGCGCTTGGCCGGGATGCGCGGGACGGCCGCTTGCGCGCGGATCGCGGCGCCGAGCTCGTCGTAGCGCACGCCGGCGGAGGTGTCGACCCGGATCACGGCGACGCCCTCGGCTGCCGCGGGCCGCTCGACTTCCCTGAGCTGCGCGTCGAGGACCGCGCCGGTGGCTTCCGACGCGTCCGCGCGCGCGGCGGCTCGCGTCGCGATCCGCTCGCGCAGCGTCTTCTCCGACGCAACGCACTCGAGGATCGCGGCGCGCGCGCCGCATCGGGCGGCGAGCGCGACGAACGGCGCGCGCCGCGCGCGAGTCAGGAACGTCGCGTCGACGATCACGTCGAGCCCGCCAAGCAGCGCGTCCTCGGCGAACGCGGCGAGCGCGGCGTAGGTCCGGTCGGTCGCCGCGCGGCCGTAGCGTCCTTCCCCGACGCCGAGCTCCTCGTGCACGTCCGGCGCGACGCCGTGCAGGCGCTTGCGCTCGAGGTCGGAGCGGATCCGGAGCGCCGGCAGCCGGGGGACGAGCTCGTTCGTGACCGTGGTCTTGCCGCTGCCCGAAAGGCCGTGCGTCAGCACGAGAAGCGGCGCGCGCGGCTCGATCAGGCGGCGGGCCGCGTCGAGATACGGCCGGACGCGGTCTTCCGCGGGTCCGCTTCGCGCGGATTGAGCCGCCTTGATGGCGCGGACCTTCGCCCGCACGAGCGCCCGGTAGACGAGGTAGAACGTGGCCGTGCGCGTGCCCGAGTAGTCGCCGGTGATCTCGAGATACCGGTTCAGGAACAGCAAGGCGAAATCCGGCCGCGAATGCACGATCAAGTCCATCGCGAGGAACGCGGCCTCGTCGAGGACGTCCACGGCGCGCAGCGACGCGTCGAACTCGAGCATATCGAACGGGCGCAGCCGGCCGTCGATGACGGCGACGTTCTCGAGGTGCAGGTCCCCGTGGCCGTCGCGTACCGCGGAGGCTCGGCGCTCGGCGAAGACCGGAGCCAGGCGTCGGGCTTGCGCTTCCGTCCAGCGGCGGAAATCCGCGATCGGCTCCGCCACGCCGGCGCGCGCGAGCGCCTCTGTGAGCTGGTCGAGGTTCTCGAGCGCGAGGCCGCCCGGAGGCCGCCCCTCGGCCCGCTCCGCGGCTTCGTGGAAGCGGGCCAGATCCTCGGCGAGGCGCAGAATCGCTTCCGGTCGGATCGCGTTCTGCGCGAGCATTCGGTCGGCCGTCGCGTCGGGATCGAACCGCCGCAGCTCGATCGCGTACTCGATCGCTGGCGTGGCGCCGATCGACGGCTCGTCCGGCGTCCCGCCGATCGGCACGACGCCGAGATACAGCTCCGGGGCGATGCGCCGGTTGAGCCGCAGCTCCTCCTCGCAGAACCTGCGGCGCTGTTCCAGGGTCGAAAAGTCGAGAAACGGCAGCTTTACCGGCTTCTTGATCTTGTAGGCGAACGCGCCGGCCAGCAGGACCCACGAGATATGCGTCTCTATGAGCTCTACGGAGTCGGCCGGATTCGGATAGCGGTCCGGCGACCGCAGCGCGGCCACGAGCCGCTCGGCGCGCCGCATGCCGTTCGCGCCGTTCGTCCGCTTGCCGTTCGCCTCGCGCATGGAGCCAGTCTAGCAGCGGCCGCACGCCGATCCTCTCTCGGGAAGGCGCAGCGATCGGCGGCCGGAAACCGCGGCCTCGCCGGGCCGCGGCGAAAGTCGGGCGTCCGCCTCGGAGGTACCCTGCCGCTTGAATTTGTATACACTGTCACGCCCCGGGGGCGCCGCGAAAAGTCAGCCGGGCGTCGCATGGTCGTGGACGACACGGGCTCGAGGCCCGCCGGAGTGCTGTTGAGTTGACCGCCGAGAATCGTGCTTGCCGAGGACGCCGGATCGAAATTTCGGCGCGGGGAACCGACCTGATCCGCAACCCGCTCTTGAACAAGGGCACGGCTTTTTCCGCCGAGGAGCGCCACCGATTCGGTCTCGAGGGCTTGCTGCCCGTGAAGGCCAAGAACATTTCCCAGCAGGCGGCGCGCATCTACGAGCAGCTTCAGAACCAGCCGGACGATCTCCAAAAGTACGTTCTCCTCAGCGCGCTGCTGAATCGCAACGTTCACCTCTTTTATAGAGTGCTCGTCGATCACCTCGAGGAGCTGATGCCGATCGTCTACACGCCGACGGTCGGCACGGCCACGCAGCGCTTCAGCCGAGTGTTCCAGGGCGGCGGCGGCGTCTGGATCACTCCGGACATGAAGGGCCGGATGGCCGACGTGCTGAGCCGGGTCGTCGCGCGAAAGGAGATCCGGCTGCTCGTCGTCACGGACAACGAGTCGATCCTCGGGTTGGGCGACCAGGGCGCCGGCGGAATGGCGATCTCCGTCGGCAAGCTCGCGCTCTACACCGCCGCAGCCGGCATTCATCCGGCGCAAGCCCTGCCGGTGAGCCTGGATTTCGGCACCGACAACGACGAGCTGCTCGCGGACGATCAGTATCTCGGCTGGCCCGCGCGCAGGCTCCGCGGCAGCGAGTACATCGAGCTCGTCGACGAGTTCGTCGAGGCCGTGGCCGCGGTGATGCCGAACGCGCTCGTGCAGTGGGAGGATTTCCGCAAGGACAACGCGCTGACGATCCTCGATCGCTACGTCGACCGTATTCCGTCTTTCAACGACGACATTCAGGGCACGGGCGCCGTGGTCCTGGCCGGCCTGAACAGCGCGCTCCGGATAAAGGGGGAGCGGCTGTCCGAGCAGCGCATCGTGATCCTCGGCGCGGGAGCGGCGGGCCTCGGTGTCGCGCGGCAGATCAAGACCCAGCTCGCCGAGGAAGGCGTCGGCCACGCGGAGCGTCTCGCGGAGGTTGCCGTGCTCGATCGGCACGGCTTGCTCGTCGACGACGGACGCATCATGGATCCTTACAAGCGGGAGCTGGCCTGGTCGCCGGCGCTCGCGGAGCGTCACGGGCTTCACAACCCTCGCGAGCGGATGCTTCTCGATGTCGTGCGGAAGTTCCGGCCGACGATACTGATCGGCGTCTCCGGGGTCGGCGGTGCGTTCAGCGAGGAGGTCGTGCGCGAGATGGCCGCGCACGTCGAGCGCCCGATAATTTTTCCGTCCTCGAACCCGAGCTCGAACTGCGAGGCGAAGCCGGCGGATCTTTACGCGTGGACGGACTGCCGATGCCTCGTGGCCGCCGGCAGCCCGTTCCCCGACGTCGTCTGCAACGGGCGCCGGTACAGGGTCGGTCAGGGTAACAACGTCTTCATCTTCCCGGGGCTGGGGCTCGGTACCCTTGCCGCGCGCGCGCGCCGGGTGACCAATGGCATGACGAACGCCGCGTCGAAGGCGCTTGCGGCTCGCGTCACCGACGAGGAATGCGCGTCGGGCCTGCTCTTTCCTTCGATCGACCGGCTTCGCTCCGTCTCCTACGCGATCGCGGTCGCGGTCGCGCGCCAGGCGCTCGAAGACGGCGTTGCGGACATTTGCGCCGAGGACATCGAGCACGAGGTGGCCGCGGCGATGTGGGAGCCCGCATATCCGGAGTACGAGCCGACTGCGCGTTGAGCGCAGCCGCTGCCGTCGAGCGGCGGCCCGCCGCGGGTGAGGCGGGCCTCGAGCGCGTGAGCAGCCGGGGCTCGATCAGCGGGCGCCGGTCGCGGTCTGCGCCGCCGCACTGGAGGCCGTACGCTGCTCGCCGAGCAGCTCGCGGAGCAGCGCGGCCGTGCTTTCGCGGACCACGCCTTCCTTGCCGGCGAAACCGAAGCCGCCGGCCAGCCCGAGCGCCGTTTCGAGCGGGGTGAACCCGTCGCCGTCCTCGACGTCGAGGCGCGCGCCGTTCGCCGCGAGGAACCGGATCACGTCGTCGTAGCCCTGCAGCGCCGCGCCGTGTACGGCCGTCCTTCCGCGCGCATCGACCT
This sequence comes from Gammaproteobacteria bacterium, assembly GCA_036381015.1. Lineage (NCBI taxonomy): Bacteria > Pseudomonadati > Pseudomonadota > Gammaproteobacteria > Gammaproteobacteria bacterium. Next base: position 82,128 of record DASVDR010000026.1, on the reverse strand, counting down.
CGTTCACGTCGAGGCCTGCGTCCATCAGGATGCGGATCGACTCGATCGCCTGCGCCTCCGTCTTGTAGCGGCCCGTGGTGTCCTGCTCCTGCGTTCCTAGGCCCGCGGCGGCCATCAGCGGGTTGATGCCGTCTTCCGTGGCGAGCGTCGGATCCGCACCGTTCGCGAGCAGCAGGCGGATCGCCGGAACGTCGCCGGCCTTCGCCGCGCGCAGCAGCGGCGTCGTGCCGGTGGTCAGCATCGTGTCGTTCCCGCGGTCGAGCTTCGCGCGGTACGGCGCCATGCGCTTCAGCCGGACATTCACGTCCGCCCCGTGCTCGAGGAGCAGCTCGGCGACGTCGAGCGCGGTCAGCTCGTTCTCGAGCACGTGCGGTGCGGGCCGGTTCGAGCTCGGCATCGTATTGAAATCGATCGCGGCATAGAGCGCGCTGCGTCCGGTCTCGTCGACGAGGTTCGGGTCCGTGCCCGCCTCGACGAGCGCCGCGGCCGCATCGTAATGGCCGTTGATGAGCGCCGACACCACTGCGCTGATCCCGTCCGGAGTCACGGCATTCACGTCGGCGCCGAGCTCGGCCAGCACGCGGATGCATTCCACGCAGCCTTCGCGGGCCGCAAACAGGAGCGGGGTCATCGCGCCGGGCGGGAGCCACTTCGCGCGCGGCTCGGCCGTGTACTGCCGTTCCCACTCCTCGAGATTCGAGCGCGCATCGACATCGGCCCCGTGCTCGACGAGAAGCCGCAGCATGTCCGGGTGGCCCTGCGCGGCGGCCCACATCAGCGCCGTTTGCCCGTGCCAGCTCTCGCGTGCGTCGACCTCGGCGCCGCGCTCGAGCAGGACTCTCGCCGCGTCGACGTCGCCGGTGCGCGCGGCCGTCATCAGCACCGTCTCGCCGTCGTTGCCGATCTCGTTCGGCTGCGCGCCGGCGTCGAGCAGGCGCTCGATCATTTCGGCGCTGCCGTTGACGGCCGCGAGATAGAGCGGGGTGACGCCGTAGCGATTGCGCGCCGTCGGGTCCGCACCCGCGTCGAGGAGCCGCTCGGCCAGCTCCGCATCGTCGTTCCGCACGGCCCAATGCAGCGCCGTCGTCCCGTCCGCTTCCGCCGCGCTCGCGTCCGCGCCTGCGCGAAGCAACGCGCTCGCGCGAGCGTCATCTCCCGATTTGACCGCCTCGACGAGCGGCGGGACGCCGGCGAAGGCGGCGCCGGCCGCCGCGGACAGCGCCGCGGCCCACAGAATGCGACGCATCGAACCGGCACTCATCCGAACTCTCCTCGCCCGCCCGCGGGGCGCCCTCCGCTCGCGCGGCCTACAGCTCCGCGATCATCCCCGTGCTGTCCCCCAGCGACTCCATCGGCACGTCCGCCTTGTCGAGCATCGTCAACAGCAGGTTCGTCATCGGCGTATGATCCGCGCACTTCACGTGCTGCCCCCCGGTGAGGCGCGCGCGGCCGCCGCCAGCGACGATGCTCGGCAGCGGATAATGGTCGTGCGCGTTGCTGTTGCTCATGTTGCTGCCGTAGAGCAGCATCGAGTGATCGAGCAGCGTCCCGTCGCCGTCCTCGACTGCGTCCAGCTTCTCGAGGAACCGTGCGAACAGGCCGACGTGGTAGCGATTGATCCGCGCGTTCATGTCCATCTTGTCCGGGCGGTTCTGGTGATGCGACACGGCGTGGTGGCCTTCGACGACGCCCACTTGCGGGTACGTTCGGTTGCTGATCTCCCGCGCCATCATGAACGTGAAGACCCGTGTGATGTCGGCCCGGTAGGCGAGCGTCAACAGGTCGAACATGATGTCGACGTGATCCTCGTACACGAACGGGATGCCCGGAGGCGCCTCCGGAATCTCGAGGTCGCGGTTCGCGGCGATCTGCGACTCGGCCCGCTGCAGCCGGCGCTCGATCTCGCGGACGCTCTCGAGATAGATGTCGAGCCTTTCCCGGTCCCGCGGCCCCAAGTCGGACCGGAGCGTCCGCGCCTGCTGCGAGAGCGCGTCGAGAATGCTGCGGTCCTCGCGCCGCCGCGCGATCTGCTCCTCGATGCTGCCGCCATCGCCGAACATGCGCTCGAACACTTTGCGCGGATTGATCTCCATTGGCAGCGGCGTGGTCGGGGTCCGCCACGACAGCGTGTTCATGTAGATGCAGCCGTAGTCGCGGTCACACGCGCCGATCAGCGAGGAATGGTCCTCGGTGGCGAGCTCCATCGACGGGAGCATCGTCTCCTGCCCGATCGCCATCGCGGCGTACTGATCGGCCGTGACGCCCGCGTAGGCGTCCACGCCCTGAGTCGGCTTCGGCCGGACCCCGCTGAGCCATGTGGTCGGGCTCAGCGAGTGAACCGCCGTGGTGTCGGCCGCTCGATGGTGGAGGCCGCTGACGATGGAGAGCCGATCGCGAAACGGTTCGAGCGGCTCGAGGATGTCCTTGAATTCGAACTCGCGGCCGACGCCGTCCGGCGTCCACCGGCTCATGATCGCGCCGTGCGGCACGTAAACGAAGCCGAGACGCGGCCCTTGCTTTGCGTTGCTCGCGAACGCGGGCACCATCGCATCGAGCAGCGGCAGCGCCAGCGCGGCGCCGGCGCCGCGCAAGAACGTTCGCCGGGGAAGAACCTTCTTCGTCAAGAACATGCTCTGTCTCCGATGCGGCGCAGGGCCGGCGGGCACTGCACGCGAGAACGTTTCGCGGCCGAGGCGTTCGCGCGGCATGCCCGAGCTTAGCAAGATTCCGCGGCGCGATCACCGGGAGCCGCCACGGACGCGATCCACAGCGGGTTCACGGCACGGCGGCGCGTACGAGCTCGCCGACGTCGTCCAGCTCTTCGATCCGCCGGCAGCGCTCGATCACGGCGTCGATCCGGCCGGCCGGGAGCGCGCGCGCAGCCAGATCGCGGAACTTTTCCTCCAGCTGCGCATCGGTCAGCGGGCGCCGCAGGTTGCCGAGCGACTCCTCGACGAAGAGCTCGAGCACGTCGCCGTCGTCGAGCTCGACTTCGATCCGCACCTGGTCTTCGCCGATCCGCGGGTTCGGTACGGCCGTCGTCCTCGCTCTGAGGCGCGCGAGCATCGGGTCGGCGACCGCCTCGTCGGTGAATTCCTCGAGCCCGCCCTTGCCGCGGGCGAGGCCGATCGCGGCCGCGTGATAGATCGAGTACTTGCTCTGCAGCGCGCGGTGCAGCGTCTTGTGGTTGCACAGGTCGAGCACGAGCGGCGCGACCTCGAGGCGCACGGCGCGCACGCGTGCGGGGTCGAGCCGATGGCGCTCGCGCAGGCGGCTGCAGCCGTCGATGATCGGATGCACGACTATTCCGCACGCGTAAGGCTTGTACGCGTTCTCGCGCAGGCTGAAACGGGTGCCGAGCCCGTCGGTGATCCTCGTGAGATCGTGTCGCGCGGCCGCGACCGCCGCGAAGCCGCGCGGCCCCTCGATCGCGCGCTCGCCGGCGGTGAAACTCGCGGCAGCGAGCAGGGCCGCGGTATAGCCGTTCTGCGCCGCGCGTCCCGGCTGAAACGACTTCGCCATCGAGCCGAACATTTCGCGGATACCCGCCGCCTGAGTGGCCGCGAGGCCGAATGCGAAGACCATCTGCTCGGCGGAGAGCTGAAGGAGTCGCCCGATCGCCGCCGCGGCGCCGAACACGCCCGCGGTCGCGGTGATGTGCCAGCCGGCCTCGTAGTGGGCCGGATAGACGGCATCCCCGACGCGCGACTCGGCCTCGAATCCGAGGATGAACGCGTGCACGAAATCCGCGCCCGAGACGCGATGCGCGGCCGCATGAGCGAAGAGGGCGGACGCGACGGGCGGGCTCGGATGGATGTAGTTCTTCGGCGTGGTGTCGTCGAACTCGTGAACGTGCGAGGCGATGCCGTTCAGCAGCGCGGCGTGGAGCGGGTCGAAGCGCTCGCGGCGGCCGAGGACCGCGGACCGGGGCGGACCGGAGTACGGCGCGAGCACGCGGACCGCGACGTCCACGGCCGGCTCGACGCTCCCGCCGAGCGCGCAGCCCACGTAGTTGAGCAGGGCGCGTCGGGCTTCGCGGCGGACGTCGTGCGGAACGGCGTCGAGGTCGCTGCCGGCGACGTACTCCGCAAGCGCTCGCGTTTCCGACGTCACCGCATTCCGGTGCACGCGGACGAGGACCTCACGCGGCGCCGGATGCCGCGAGGATGTGATACGGCGCGAGCTCCGGCCGCCGGCAGCGCTCGAGCGGCACCAGCAACGTCGTGACGAAGGCATGCCGGCCCTCGCGCACCGAATGGCTGATTCCGTCCGTGAACACCATCCACGCCGACATCGGCGGGAAGTGAATCTCCATGAAGCCCTCCGGGCTGTCGCGGAAGCTCGGCACTTCCTTCATATGGTTGTGGATGCGGCGCATCGCCCGGTCGTAGGGGCTCGAGTCGATGACCTTCACGAGCGGATACACGCGGGCGACGCCGCGCACCACGCCGCTCCACAGCTTGTCCATCGGCGACGGCTCGAGGGTCACTTTCGGCTTGCCGCCGCGCGCCGCCGCCCAAAGCTCCTCGTGCCGCCGCATCAGCTCCGCGAAGCTGCCCTTCGTGCCCCAGACGCGGGCCCGATCCGGATGCACGTTGACGAAAAAGCGCAGGATGCGGGCGCCCTTCGTCGCGCCGTACGCGCCGGCATCGATGTGCACGAGCTCGTTGCTCGACCGGGGAGGAAGCTTGCGCCCCTGCTCCTCGACCGGGCGGAAGCTCGTGGTGCCGACGGTCCACCCGTCCGCGTAGTCCGGGAGCACGCTTCTGAGGAAGGCCTCGACCCGCTGCCCGTGCGTGCGCAGGATCGACTCCACGCGCCGCCGGGTGTCCGGGTCCGCCTCGAGGCGCGGCACAGAGTCCGACTCCGGGTGGTAGCTCAAGTTCTTCGCCTTCAGCGCGCCGGGCAAGCCGTTCCGCAGGAGATCGAGATCCTCGGCCGGCGGCAGCTCCACGGGGCAGCGCTCGAAGTACACGACCTCGGCGCGCTCGAGCGCGTCCTCGATCTGCTCGGGTGAGGCGCGGTCGAAACTGCGCAGCGTGTAGCGGGCGGCGGGCGTCGTGCCGGTCATGACTCTCGTGAGCTGCGTGAAGCTCGGTGAATTCTGCCTCGGAGCGGGCGGCGGTCCAAGCGGCGGATCAACGGATGGGCGCAACGCCCCGCTCCGCGAACGCGAGATCGAGCTTCTCGATCACGTCCGCGGTCCGGATCAGGCTCATCGCATTCGGGTCGCGCACACGGCGGCCCCAGCGAATCTCGCCGACGGAGCGCCCGAACTCGCGGCGGACGGCTTCCGGGTACTTGTCGGCGACGAGGTGCTGGCTGAAGTAGGGCCCGGTGCGGTGGCGATTCGAGGTCGCGTAAAGGCCGACGACGGGCGTGCGGACGGCCGTCGCCATGTGCGCGGGGCCCGAGTCGGGGCAGACCAGCACCGTGGCCCGGGCGAGCACGGCCAAGAGCTGCTTCAGGGTCGTCCGGCCGATCAGGTTCACGGGCGGCGCCTTCGTGAGCGCCGCGATGCCCTCGCCGTACGTGCGCTCGATCGCCGTCGCTCCGCCCGTCAGCACGACTTGCGCGCCGTAGCGGCTGCGTGCGTAGTCCGCGACCTCGGCATAGCGCTCCACGTTCCAGTTTCGGTAGTTGCGGAACCGCTGACCGGTGCACGGGCTGATCACGAGCGACGGGCGCTCGCCGTCGATCACGGACGCGGCGAGCTCGACGTCCGCGTCGCCGAGCGGAATGTCCCACCGCGGCTCGCCGCGGCCGATGCCGAGCGCTTCGGCGAACTGGAGGAGGCCGTCCATCACGTGCATGTTCGCCCGCGCGGGGATCCGCCGGTTGCAGAAGCACCACTGGAAGTCGCGGGCACGGGCCCGGTCGAAGCCGAGGCGGACGTCGGCGCGCGCGGCAAGGGAGGCCGCGTTCGCCCGCGCCGAGGCGTGCATGTGCAGCAGCACCGGAAAGCGGCGGCCGCGAAGCTGTCGCCGCAGCGCGCGGTAGCCGGCGAGGCCGCGGGCCTTGTCCAGCACGGCGAACTCGACGCCGTCGAGCCCAGCCATCAGCGCGTGCTCCACCTTGCCGATGATCCACGTGATGCGCGTCTGCGGCCACGCGTCTTGAATGGCGCGCACGACCGGAACCGTGTGGCACGTGTCGCCGATGGCCGAGAGGCGGACGATGCAGATCTCCGACGGAATCGAAGCGACGATGGGTTCCACGCGATTCGAGGGACAGAGGCGGCGCAAGCGGGGCGGTATGGTACATGATCGCCGCGAGCGGCGGCGTGCCCGCGCCCCGGCCGGCACGCCGGGTGTTCGGTACGGCGTCCGGCCCGCCCGGGCCGCCTGCCGAGAAACACGGCCGCCGCCCGAGTTCTCCGCGCCGCGCGACCTGAGCTACGCTCCCCCGGCGCGCGCCGCATCCGGTGCGCACGGGAGAGCGCGATGAATGCCGACGCCGAGCACGCCGAGATCCGGGACGCCGTCGCGCGTCTGTGCGAGCGTTTTCCCGGGGAGTACTGGAGGCGGCTCGACCGCGAGCGCGCCTATCCGGCGGAGTTCGTCGCTGCGCTGCAGGAGGCGGGCTTTCTTTCGATCCTGATTCCGGAACGCTACGGCGGCAGCGGCCTCGGCGTGTCGGAAGCGTGCGCCGTGCTCGAGCAGATTCACGCGAGCGGTTGCAACGGCGCGAGCTGCCACGCGCAGATGTACACGATGGGCACGTTGCTGCGGCACGGCAGCGACGCGCAGAAGGAAGCCTACCTGCCGGCCATTGCGCAGGGCAGGCTGAGGCTCCAGGCCTTCGCGGTCACGGAGCCGGAGAGCGGCACGGACACGAGCCGCATCCGCACGACGGCCGTGCGCCGTGGCGACCGCTACGTCGTGAACGGGCGGAAGGTCTTCATCTCGCGGACCGAGCACTCCGACCTCATGCTGCTTCTCGCCCGCACCGCGCCGCGCGGCGCCGGCCCGAAGCCGACCGACGGGCTGTCGGTGCTTCTCGTCGACCTCCGCGACGCCGTCGGGCACGGGCTCACGGTCCGCCCGATCCAGACGATGATGAACCATTCGACGACGGAGCTCTTCTTCGACGGTCTCGAGGTTCCGGCCGCGAACCTGATCGGCGAGGAAGGCAAAGGCTTTCGATGCCTCCTCGACGGCATGAACGCCGAGCGGATCCTGATCGCCGCGGAGTGTATCGGCGATGCGCGGTGGTTCGTCGACCGCGCATCGCGCTACGCGTCGGAGCGCGAGGTGTTCGGCGCACCCATCGGGCGGAACCAGGGTGTGCAGTTTCCGATCGCGCGGGCCCACGTGCGGACCGAGGCGGCCGTGCTGATGGTACGGCGCGCCGCGGCGCTGTTCGACGCGGGTGAGCGCTGCGGCGCGGAGGCGAACATGGCGAAGCTGCTCGCGTCGGAGGCGTCGTGGGACGCGGCCGACGTCTGCATGCAAACGTTCGGCGGGTACGGCTTCGCCGAGGAGTACGACGTGGAGCGCAAGTTCCGGGAGACGCGCCTCTACCGGATCGCGCCCGTGGCGACGAACCTGATCCTGTCCTACGTCGCAACGCACGTCCTCGACATGCCCCGATCTTTTTGAGCACTCGAACGAGGCCGCCCCTTTCGCTCGACGCAACGACGACGCGTCAGGAGGCGGCTCGAGGTTAGCCTTCCGAGACCGTCTGCAGCCAGGATGGCGACGACGCGCTCGCGAGCGCTCGAACGAGGCCGCTCTTTTCGCTCGATGCAACGATGACGTGTCAGGAGGCGGCTCGAGCTTGGCCTTTCCGGGACCGTCTGCCGCAGGGACGCGGCAGACGAGCCTACAGGGAAGTATCACGGCGTGTCCCGGAAAGGCCAAGCTCGAGCCGCCTCCCGTGCGCCGTCCTCAGCGAGCCGCCTCCCGTGCCGCCGTGCCCTGAGGAAACGAGCTCCGATGCTGCTGCCGCGGCGCTCTACAATCAACGCGCCGAGCATTCCGTCGGCATGCGCTTCGACCCGTCCGGCTCGCGCTTGAACTGCATCGTGCGGACGAAATGCTCCGCCAGGTACGTCGGATCCTTCACGAAGGTTTGGATGACGAGATACTCGTTCCCGTCGTCCTCGGCGATCAGGTTGTAGTACTCGGTCATCAGCGCGTCCTCGCTGTACGGGACGCCGTTCTTTCTGAGATATCCCGGCCGCAGGTGCGTCGTATCGACCTTCAGCGATCCGAAAGTCTCGATCTCCTCGAGCGAGCCTCGCAGCCGGTAGAAGCCGCGGCGCCGGCTCGTGTCGCCCGAGAACACCCACTCCGCAGTGGACCAGCCTTGCCAGCTCGGCGGCCCTTCGGGCTCGCTGCCATCGAACCGGAACAACCGGGTTTGCATGCCCGTATCGATGTCGAGCTGCAGCGTGTTGTCGTCCCGCCAAGTGATCTCCACGCGGCTCGGCAGCCGCATGATCGCCGGCGCGCCGTAGCCCTTGCATTGCTCGCCGGCGGCCTCGTCGCGCGCCGGGTCCCACGCGTCTGCGACGCGGCGCCCTTCGTCATTCAGCGGCACATAGGAGTAGTCGCCTTTCGCCGGCGTGAGCATTCGGTACACCCAGTCGTCGGTGATCAGCGAGACCCAATGCCCGGTGATGTCGAACGGCGCGGCCTCGCGCGCCGAGGCCGGCGGCACAGGCGGCTCCTCCTGCGCCTGCGCGGCGCTCCAGAGCAGCGCCGCGCACGGCGTCAGCGCCTTCAGCCGTTTTGCCCGCCTCGATTTCATCGCGCTTGGCGGCCGCGCGGGCGGCCCGATCAGTCGAACGTCTCGCCTTCGAACCCCCAGCCGAAACCGTCCGACGGGCGGAGCAGGCTGCGCATCCGGATGCGATGATCCACGGGATTGCGCCCGGGGTTGCCGGTGATGATGACGTGATCGCCCGGCTTCAGCGAATCGCGCGTGACGCCCTGGCCGCTCAGCTGCCCGGCGCCGCCCCATTCCACGCCCCAGCGCACCATCTCGCCGTTCTCGTCGGGCGCGAGCACGTGCACCCAGGCGTGCGGATTGCGAAACATGAACTGCACGAGCTCGCCTTCGATCGTGATCTCCTTGTTCTCGTCGTAGGTGGCCGTGAACGAGTGGTGGGCCTCGGCTGCGAATCCGACCGTCAGCAGGGCGGCAAAAGCGGCAATCGTCGATTTACGTCTCATCGTCATCCTCGTCCTCCTGGAGTGGAGATTGCTGGCGTGGGCCGCTCCTTCAGGCTGCGGTAGACGGCCTCGATGAACATTTCCGTCGTCCACGGTCCCGTATCGGAGCCGAAGCGGCCCTCGTAGCCGAACGTCGGCCGTTCCATCAGAACTTGCTCCAGCGTCATGCCCCGATCGATCAGCGCCTGCACCTGGTCGCGGATGATCGTGAGCATGTCGCGGTAGTACCCGACGTCCGCGGAATCCGCCAGCCGTCCGCGTCCGGGCACGATCATCGTGCCGCCTTCGGTCCGAAATTCCGGGATCGCGAGGTCGAGTATGTAGTTCAACCCGTCGATGACGCCGTCGATGTGTCCGCCGCGCTCGACGTCGATGATGGGGAAGCTGTCCATGTCGAAGAGGTCGCCGGCCGCGATCACGTCGGCTTCGCGGAAGTACACGAGACTGTCGCCGTCCGTGGTGGCCGCCGGGATGTGCACGATGCGGATCCCGTCGCCGTTGAAGAACGTGCTGAGCTTGTACTCGTCGACGAAGAACGTTTCCGTCGGTAAGGCCTCGAAAGGGGCGCCCGCCGAGACCATCCTCACCAGCACGTTCTCGTGCGCGAGCACCGCGGCACCGACGGCGGCGTCCGCAATCGTGCCGACGACGTTGCCGCCGCTGAACGTGACGCCGCTCCGCGCGAGGAGCTCGTTGCCGCCGACGTTGTGCGGCAACGCGCTCGTGTTGACGATGTAGCGGATCGGCTTCGGCGGCGCGTGCGTGTTCACGGGGAAGTGCGATATCGTCTCGGAGCCGCCGCGCGGCGGCTGCCGCACGTCGAGCTTGCCGAATTCGTTCAGCCGCGCCTGGAGATCCCCGATCGCGGCGAGCACGGCTTCCGCGGTCTGGGCCTCGCCCGCGTTCACGAGGAATATGCCGTCCGGGCCGATCGAAGCAGTGATGTTCGCGCCCGCGCCGACGAGCATCCACACGCTCTCGCGAATCGGCCACCAGTGGAGCTCGCCGGCGGCGTCCGGCTCGCGGGCAGCGCGCTGAGCGCCGGCATCGGACGGAAGGCCGGCAGCGCCGAGCGCCGCGGCGAGCATGGCCGCATTCACCCTGGTGAGGAAGCTCGCTGCAGGCCCCGACCGCTGCGCCATCCGCCGTCTCAATTCGGCGCCTCGGCTTCGCGCGCCTGCTGGAGCCTCAGCCGATACTCGGGATACATCGTCGCCGCGCCGTCGAAGTAGAGGCTGCGCGGCAGGTCGTACGCGTCGCTGAAGCTGTAGATCTGATCGTTCGTGCCCGGCAGGTAGTGCGGCACGTACCCCTCCGGTCGGACGACCTCGGTGACGACGGTGCATGGATACGGCGGGATGCGCTGGTTGAGATCGAGGCGGTACTCCGTGCTGCGAATCAGCGGCTCCGTCAGATACACCGGGTCGTAAGCGACGACCACCCACGTCAAGTAGTCCTCGCCGTCGAAGCGGCGTCGAATCAAGTACTCGGTGAGCGTCGCGAGATCGCTTTGCGGCACGCCGTTGCGGCGGTAGTAGTCCTCCTTCAGATGCGTCGTGCGGACCTTCAGCCGGTCGCCCTGAAACTCTCCCGTCGAGAATCCGCCCCACGTGTGCCCGGCATGTTCCGGCGGGTGCGGGCGTCCGTCCATGTAGATCGGTGTGCTCACGGACCGCAGCCATTCCGCATGAAACGCGACGATCTCGCGCGACGCCGGGTCCACCTCTTTCCAGATTCTGAGGTTCGACGGCCCTCTCTTGATGTAGGCGCCCGAATGGGGCCGACACTGCCATTCGGGCAGCGATTGGATCGACGCGTCCCAGATCTCGGCCCTGCGGATCGCTTCGCGGCTCAGAGGCAGCCCGACGTACTCGCCAAGGTGCGGGTTGTCGGTGTTGTCCTGAGAGCGGACCACCGCCCACTCGCCCGAGAAATCCATCTGTGCGGCGGCGGCGGGCGGCAGGACGGCCGCGAGCAGCGCGGCGAGCGCCGCGACGAGGCCCTGGAGCCCGAGCCTGTCCTCGCGCCGGCACGTGCGCCGCGGCTCGCGGTCGGAGGGCGGGACAGCGGCTCGGAGCGGGGGAAAGACCTCGCGCCCGGGTGCGCGAGCGGCGCATCGTGTGTCGAGGCGATCGTTCATCTTCAAAGGGCCGCGCCAAGCCGGGTCGCGGCCTTCTCGGGCCCGTGCGAGGCATGTTAGCCGTGGCCTCCGGGACCGGCAACCAAAGCGCCGCCCGCGACTGCCGATGGAGATCGGACCCTCAGGCGTCGGCCCAGACGCGCCGAGCCACGTCGACCACGAGCTCGAGCTTGCGCCACTGCTCGTCCTCCGTCAGCAAGTTGCCTTCCTCCGTGGAGGCGAACCCGCATTGCGGGCTGACGCAGAGCTGCTCGAGCGGCGCGAAGCGGGCTGCCTCGTCGATGCGCCGCGCGATTGCGGCGGCGGACTCGAGGCGCCCGGACTTCGTCGTGACGAGGCCGAGCACGACGCGCTTGCGCCCCTTCGGCAGGAAGCGCAGCGGCTCGAAACCGCCCGCCCGCTCGGTGTCGTACTCGAGAAAGTACCCGTCGTAGTCGATGCCGGCGAGCAGCGTCTCGGCGACCGGCTCGTAGCCGCCTTCGGAGATCCAGCTCGAGCGAAAGTTGCCGCGGCAGACGTGCGTGGTGACGAACATGTCCGGCGGCTTGTCGGCGAGCACGCGGTTGATCATGTCGGCGTAGATCGCCGGCAGGCGCCCCGGATCGTCGCCGCGGGCCCTGGACTCGGCCCGCTCCTTCTCCGAGCAGAGGTACCCCCAGACGGTGTCGTCGAACTGCAGGTAGCGGCAGCCGGCGTCGTAAAAGGCGGCGAGCACCTTGCGGTAGGCCGCGGTCGTATCCTCGAAGAACGCATCGAGGTCGGGATAGACCTCGGAGTCGATCGATTCTCTGCCGCCGCGGAAGTGCAGGACCGGCGGACCGGGCAGCGTGAGCTTCGCCGCGGTGCCCGCGACCTCGTGCAGGTACGCGAAGTCGGCGAGCATCGGGTGCGACGAGAAGCGGACGCGGCCGGTGACGGCGATGTTCTCGCTCTTCGTCTCGATGCCGTGAAAACGGATCTGCTTCCTGCCGTGCGTCAGCTCGACGCCGTCGAGGCCCGCGAGGAAGTCGAAGTGCCACCACGACCTGCGGAGCTCGCCGTCGGTGCAGGCGCGGAGGCCGAGGTCGCGCTGCTTGCGGACTACGGCCGCGATGCACTCGTTCTCGATTTCCCGCAGGCGCTCGCGGTCGATCCTGCCGGCGGCAAGATCCGCGCGCGCCCGTTTGACCGCGGCCGGCCGGAGCAGACTGCCGACATGGTCGGCTCGATAGGGCGGGTGCGGTGAAGACCCGTTCATTCGCGGACGGTTCGAGCCCATAGCGCGCCGCCTTCTGCGGCCGTCGGGAGGTTAGGTCAATTTCGGAGCGCGGGCAACGCGAGGCCGTCGGCCGCGCTCATGTGGTTAGAATGGCGCGCTAATGCGCTCGGCGCGCGGGAGACCGCCGAGCTCCACCGGGGACGAGTCACGATTACCGTGGCGCCGCACTTGGGGTGTGATGAACGATTCCGGAAAGACCGTCGGCGCGGCCGCGCCGCAGCTCGCGCGCAGGGTGGGGCTTCTGAGCCTGATCGTCTACGGCGTCGGCGACATGGTCGGCTCGGGCATCTACGGCACGATCGGCGTCGCGGCCGGGAGGATGGGCAACGCGGTGTGGATCGCGTTCATCGGCTCGATGATCGCGGCCATGCTCACCGGTCTTTCCTATGCGTCGCTCGCGTCGCGGTATCCCCACGCGGGCGGTGCCGCGTACATCGTCCACCGCGCCTACCGCGGGGCGTTTCTCGCGTATGTGGTCGGCCTCGCGGTCGCCGCATCCGGCCTGACGTCCATGGCGACCAGCAGCAACGTCTTCGCGACGACGCTCGCGACGTTCCTGGACGGCGTGCCGCTCCTGTCGGCGACCGAGCCGTGGATGGCGCTGCTCGCGTTCATCGGTGCCGTCGCTTTCGTCAACTTCATCGGGATCCGCGAATCGATCCTCGCGAACTGGGTCTGCACGGCCGTCGAGGTCTCGGGCCTCGTCTTCGTGATCGCCGTCGGCATCCGTTTCTGGGGAAGCGTCGACTATCTCGCGACGCCGCCGTCTCCAGCCGGCGGAGGCGCCGGCGCGCTGGACCTCTCGCTCGTCGCGTCCGGGGCGGTCCTCACTTTCTTTTCGTTCGTCGGCTTCGAGGACATGCTGAACGTCGCCGAGGAGGTGAAGGAGCCGGAGCGTACGATGCCTCGCGGCATCGTGATCGCCGTCGCCGTCACGGCGATCTTGTATCTCGCGGTCGCGGTCACCGCCGTCTCGGTCGTCCATTACGCGGACCTCGCGGACGCGAGCCGCGGCGCGCCGCTTCAGCAGATCACGGCCCGTGCGGCGCCATGGCTGCCCGAGTGGGTCTTCGCGTTCGTCACGCTCTTCGCGGTAGCGAATACCGTGCTGATCAACTACATCATGGGCTCGCGCCTGCTCTACGGCATGGCGAAGCAGCGCCTCCTGCCGGCCCCGCTCGCGCGCGTGCATGCCCGCGCGCGTACGCCGCACCTGGCGATTCTGACGCTGCTCGTGCTCGTCGTGGCGCTCGCCGCGATCGGCAACATCTCCCAGCTCGCATCGGCCACGAGCCTGCTGCTGCTCTTCGTCTTCTGCCTCGTGAACGCTGCGCTGATCGTGTTGAAGCTTCGGGCGAACGAGCCTCGGAGCAGGTTCGAGGTACCGATCGCCGTGCCGGCGCTCGGCGTGCTCGCCTGCGGCGGGCTCGTCGTCGCCCGGATCGCGCGCATGATCAACGACCCCACCGAGAGCTGGGTCGGCGCCGCCGTGGCGGCCGGGCTGATCGCCGTGATCGTGGCGCTCTACTACTGGCTGCGCCCGAGCGGCGTGCCGGAAACGCTGCCCGAGCCGGACTGAAAGGGGAGGTGGCGGCCGCGGGGCGCGGACTCGGGGGACCGGCTCAGTCCAGAACCTGGAGGCGATAGCCGACGCCCGGCTCGGTCAGCACGTACCGCGGCTGCTCGGTGGAGCGCTCGAGCTTCTGCCGGATCTGGCGAATGTAGACGCGCAGATACTGCACGTCCGCGCCCGTCTCGCTGCCCCACGCGACGCGCAGCAGGTGACGGTGCGTCAGCACCTTGCCGGCGTGGATCACGAGCTCGCGAAGGATGTCGTACTCCTTTCTCGAGAGCTTCACCTCGCGGCCTTCGACCGTCACGAGCCGCCGGGTCAGGTCGACGACCAGCCCGCCGCTCGTGAAGATCGGCGCGCTGCCTTCGGCCGCGAAGCGATGGCGTACCGCCGTGCGCAGCCGTGCCATCAGCTCCTGCACGCCGAACGGCTTCGACACGTAGTCGTCGGCGCCGAGGTCGAGCGCCTCGACTTTCCCCGCTTCGTCGTTGCGGCTCGAGAGCACGACGATCGGCATTCTCGAGAACTCGCGGATGCGCCTGATCACGTCCATGCCGTCCATGTCCGGCAGCCCGAGGTCGAGAATCACGATTTCCGGATTCAGCTGCCGGGCCAACGACAGCCCTTCTCCGCCGCTTTCCGCCTCGCGCACGTCGTAGTGCTGCACGCGCAGCGTGTTGCGCAGGAACCGCTGGATCGCCGGGTCGTCCTCGATGATCAGGACGCGAATGTCGCCCGCGGCGGTCATCGACGCCTCTCGCCCCGGGTTTTCGCCACGGCCACGGTGAAGACGGCGCCGCTGCGGTCCGTCCGATTTCGGGCGCTGATCTTCCCGCCCATGGCCTCGACGAACCCCTTGCAGATCGCAAGCCCCAGCCCGGCGCCCGCCCGGCGATGGTCCGCGACGCGCGCGCGGAAGAAGCGCTCGAAGATGCGCTCGAGATCCTCCTCCGGGATGCCCGGGCCGCAGTCGGTGACGGTGAGGCGCAGCTCGTCGCCGTCGTCGGCGACGGCGACCTCGATCGGCGAGCCCTGCGGCGAGTACTTCGCCGCGTTGTCGAGCAGGTTCACGAGGACGTGCTCGGCGAGCACGAAGTCGAGCGGAACCATCGGCAGCTCCTCGGGCAGCTCCGTGCGCACGACGTGGCCCGCGGTCTGCTTCTCCGTTCGCTGGAGCGCGGAGCCGATCAGGTCCGAGACGTCGACGTCCTCGATGTTCGGCCGCAGGGCGCCGGCGTCGATCCGCGTCATTTGAAGCAGGTTCTCGACGAACTGGCCGAGCCGCAGCGTCTCGTCCTCCGCATTGGCCAGCATCTCCGCCCGCGTGGCCTCGTCGTACAGGGGCCAGTACTGCCGGAGGCTGCTGACGTTGCCGAGGATCGACGCGAGCGGCGTCTTCAGGTCGTGGGAAATGGACGTGAGGAGCGCCGTGCGCAGCTTCTCGGTCTCCGCGAGCATCATCGCCGAATGCATCTCGTCCGCGAGCTTCGCGCGGTCGAGGCTCATGGCCACCTGGTGGCACAGCGCCTCGAGCAGGCGCGTCTCGTCCGCCGTGAGCGGGGGATCGCTCTTGCTGCGCCGCAATCCGAGCACCCCGACCGTGCCGCGGCCGGTGTCGAGCGGCAGGTACCGGTGCGAGGCGCCGCTGAACACCGGCGTGCCCGATCCGGCCGGCCGCCCCTGCTCGTAGCACCAGGTGGCGGCGAGCAGCTCGCCGGGCGGGATGAGAGCCGACGGCGAGCGCGGCCTGAGCGCGCCGTTCTCGTGCGTCAACACGACCGCATCCGCGCGAAGCATCGAGTGGACCTGCTTCGCGGCCTCGACGGCCAGCTCGTCGACCCCCGACAGCGCGGCGAGGCGCGAGCTGAGCTGGTAGAGCTGCTCGATCAGCCTGCTGTGGCGGCGCTCGGCGGCGGCCCGCTGCTGAATCTTGGCGGCCAGATTGCTCGTGTAGGCGGCCACGAGCATGAACATCAGCAGCGCCCAGAGGTTCCCCCGGTCGGAGAGCTCGAAGGAATACGCCGGGTCGCTGAAGTAGCTCGTCGCCGCGACGCTCAGCAAGGACGTGAGCGAGGACGCGACGAAGCCGTAGCGGACGGCGGCGAACAGCACGACCGGCAGGAAAACCAGCAGGACGTTCGGCACGGCGAGAAAATGCTGTACCGTCAGCCCGATGGCGAGGGCGACCCCGACCGCCGCGGTGCAGACGGCCGCCGCGGCAAGGCCGGTCCGCAGCGACCTGGGCACCCGGTGGAGCGGCTCGAAGCGCTTCGACAGGCCCCCGATCCGGGCACTTGCCCGGTGGAGCGGGTGAGGACCTTCCAGCTCGTTCATCCGATTCGGGGGCACGTGCTTTCCAGAAGGTTAGCGCAAGACGCAAAGGTGAGGTAAGGTAGATAGGAAATCCATGCCGGCATGGTGGCAGGCCCATAAAGAAGGCATAGAATCGGGCCTCGGGAGGCACCGGTCGGTCTGCGGGACCCGTTGCAGTCCCGCTGGATTATACCTAGAATCAGAAGGTAACTCGCAGGGGGTCTTCGAGAGTGTTGACTTTCACGGTGCAAAAGCACTCAATCGCGCTTATGAAATTCCTACGCCCACACCGCCGAATTCGAATGGATTTCCAATCTGCGCCGCGCGCAAGCTGGCTGTCCGCCGGACAGGGTCGAATCCGGTCGGCCGATTACTGAGTTTGATGTCGAGGGGAGTTTCGATGATTGCGTTCAGTTCGCACTTCGCGGGGCGACATGCACGACGTCTCGGTCAGCCGCCGTCGCGACGGGCGGCGATCGCATTGACGGTGGCGGCGGCGGTCGCGCTTGTCGGGCCCGTCTGGGCCCAGGTCGATCGCGTGCTCACTGCTCAGGCGGAAGTTGACCGCGCAGCGGCCGAGTCTCAAGAGCGCATCGACTCGATCCGCGAGCGCACGCTTGATGCGGCCTCACGTTATGCGCAGGCGACGGCGGAGGCGGAGAGCCTCGAGAAATACAACGAGCAGCTGGCCGCTCAGGTCCAGTCTCAAGAAGAGGAGATCGCTTCCATCGAGCGGCAGCTCCTCGAGATCGAGACCACGAACCGGGAGATCCAGCCGCTGATGGAGCAGATGGTCGCCGCGCTCGAGCAGTTCGTGGCGCTCGACGTGCCGTTTCTGCTCAGGGAACGCCAGGCTCGCGTGCAGAACCTGAAGAACCTCCTGGCGCGCGCCGATGTCCCGATCTCGGAGAAGTATCGCTTGATTCTCGAGGCCTATCAGATCGAGCTCGAGTATGGCAATACCCTCGAGGCCTATGAAGGGCGGTTGGGCGACGGGCCCGACGCGCGTACGGTCGAGTTCGTCAAGGTCGGGCGTGTCTCATTGATGTATCGCACGCTCGATGGATCGGAGACCGGCTATTGGGATGCACGGCAAAGGGAGTGGGTCGTGGACGACAGCTATGCGGAGAGGGTGGAGCAGGCGCTGCGCGTCGCGAACGGCGACATTGCGCCCGAGCTCCTGATCGTGCCGGTCCCGGCCCCGCAGGAGGCGCAGTCATGAGGGGCGCGTCCAAGGTATTCGGCGCCGCGATTGCAACCGGCTTTGCGCTCGCGGCCGGGCTTTCGGCCCCGGCGGCTGCGCAGCAGTCTACGACTACCACGGCGGCGGCCGCGCCGGCAAGCTCGCTGGACGAGCTGCTCGACCATGTCGCGGCCGCCAGCGAGGCCGAGCGGCGGCTGTTCGAATCGCGGGTCGCGGAATTCAACGCCGCTTCCGAGGACGAGCAGCAAGCCATGCTCGAGGAAGCCGAGACCCAGCGTGATGAGGTCGCGGCCGCATCGATGATGCTCTCCGACCAATTCTCTGCGAACGAGCTTCGGATCACCGATCTGAACAGTCAGCTGAACGCGAAGTCGCGCGAGCTCGGGCTCGCCGAGCTGTTCGGTCTCGCGCGGCAGGTCGCCGAAGAGACGGCCGGCGTGCTGGAGCAGTCGCTGATCACCACGCAGTTTCCGGCGCCGGAAGGCCAGCAGGGGCGCGCGGAGTTTCTGCGCAGCTTCTCGAACAGCCGGCTGATGCCGAAGCCGGAGCAGCTCGAGCGGCTCTGGTACGAGATTCACCGGGAGATGACGGCCCAGGGCGAGGTGGCTCGCTACACGACGACCGTCGTCCAGCCGAGCGGCGAGCCCGTCGAGGCCGAGGTCGTGCGGATCGGTCCCTTCACGGCGATGTCCGACGGGCGGTTTCTCTCGTACCTCCCCGAGCTCGAGACGCTGAGCGTGCTTCCCCGGCAGCTCCCGAACGAGTTCATGGAGGCCGCGGCCGACTTCCTCGGGACGATGGAAGGCTACGCGCCCGCCGTTGTCGACTACACGCGCGGCGTTCTTCTCGGTCTTTATGTCGACCGGCCGACCTTGATCGAGCGTATCGAGCTCGGCGAGGCCGTCGGCTACGTGATCATCGCGGTCGGGATCGCGGGGGCGCTGGCCTTCCTGTTCCAGCTGTTCCATCTGATCTCGGTCCGGATCAAGGTCGCCAGCCAGCTCAAGAATCTCGACGACCCGAGGCAGAACAATCCGCTCGGCCGTGTGCTCTTGGCGTTCAAGGGCGATCCGAGCCGCATCGAGGAGGACGCGGACGTCGCGGAGCTCCGAATTTCGGAGGCCGTGCTGCGGGAGGTCCCGAAGCTCGAGCGCTTCCAGGCGTTCCTGCGCCTCGCGGTCGCGGCCGGTCCGCTGCTCGGCCTGATCGGCACGGTCTGGGGCATGATCATCACGTTCCAGAGCATCACCGAGGCCGGCACGAGCGATCCGAAGCTGATGGCCACGGGTATCGGCCAGGCCATGATCGCCACGGTGCTCGGGCTCGGTGTCGCGATTCCGCTGCTGTTCGCGAACGCCTTGCTGAACTCGTTGTCTAGAACGGTTGTACAGATCCTCGACGAGCAGAGTGCCGGCATGTTGGCCGAAAGCATCGAGAGGCGGCGCGCCAATGCTTGACCAAGTGCCCCTGATCCGCGGAGTCGTGGCGCTGTCGGACGACGGCGGGCCGTTCGTGATCTGGATATTCTCCGCGGGCGTGCTGATGTGGGCGCTGATCCTCGAGCGGTACTGGTACTTCTCGAGAGTGTTCCCTCGTCAAGCGGCGGCGGCGCGCGCGCAATGGGAGGCTCGGACCGACAAGACCTCCTGGTGTGCCCGCCAGATCCGCCAAGCGATGATCTCGCGGCTGAACGTGTCGATGACGGCGGGCTTTCCCGTCATGCAGGTGCTGGTGCCGATGTCTCCGCTGCTCGGCCTGATCGGCACGGTCAGCGGCATGCTCGAGGTCTTCGACTCCATGTCGATCCGGGGCACCGCCGATGCGCGGAGCATGGCGAGCGGTGTGTCGGCGGCGATGATCTGCACGATGACGGGTCTCGCCGTCAGCATTACCGGTCTTTACCCTGTTCACTATTTCCGAACGCGGGCCGTGCGTGAGACGGAGTTGCTCGCGGACGAGTTCAGCTTCTGACCATGCGTATTCGTCGTCATTCGGAAACCGAGGCACATGGGTCGCACGGCATCGACCTCGCGCCGATGCTCGATTTCGTGATCAATTTGCTGATCTTCTTCATCATCACCGCCGTGTTCGTGAAGGAATCGGGGTTGGTCGTGAATCGGCCGACGGCCTTCGAGCAGCCGTCGCAACCCGACACCGAGAGCATCCAGATCCAGATCACCAACAACGGTGAAGTGTGGGTCGATAACCGCGAGGTCGACGTTCGCGCGGTGCGGGCAAACGTCGAGCGGCTGAGCGCTGTGAATCCGGACACCGGCGTGCTGATCATCGCGCAAGAAGGCGCTCCCACGGGGCGGCTCGTCGAGGTCGTGGACCAGGTTCACCTCGGCGGCATTTACAACATCACGTTCGCGACTCAGGAGTAGAGGCACTCATGCGCTCGCGCCGGCACACACCTGAAACCGAGGAGACCGGCATCGACCTCGCGCCGATGCTCGACTTCACGATCAATCTGCTGATCTTTTTCATCATCACCACGTCGTTCATCAAGGAAGCAGGCGTCGTCGTCGCGAAGCCGAACGCAAGCACCGCGGAGCACCGGGAGTCCGGCAATCTGCTGATTGCGATTCAGGAGAACGGCGACATCTGGATGGACCGCAAGCAGATCGACTTGCGCGAGGTGCGACCGATGATCGAGCGGCTGCACATCGAGCGTCCGGACGACACCGTGGTGATCATTGCGGACGAGGACTCGGACGCCGGGGTCGTGGCACGAGTCATGGACGAGGTGCGTTCCGGCGGCATCACCGAGGTATCGATCGCCGCGGATCCCGATAGCGGCGGTTGAGCGCTTTCGGAGGGCAGTCACATGATGCTACTCAGGCTTCCGTTGACGGTGCTGCTCGGCGGCTCGTTTACCGTCGCCGTCTTCTGGTTGCTTTGGAATCTCGTCGAGCAGAGGCCCGACGTCGGTGAGACGATCGAGGCGCGGCGCATCGAGTTCACGCGAATGCGGCGCGATACCGAGGTCGCTACCAAACGGGAAGAGCGCGTCGAGCGCGAGCCGCCGCCTCCGACGCCCGAAATGCCGCGCATTGCCATCAGCCGCGGCGGCGTCAGCAACAACATCGTGCCGTTGACGCCGGTCGTCGACACGGCCGGGACCCTCACGGGGATTGGGCTGAGCGCCGGCTCCGACACCGAGGTCGTGCCGCTCGTGCGCATCCCGCCGGAGTACCCGCCGCGAGCGCTGAGCCGCGGGATCGAAGGCTGGGTGCAGGTGCAGTTCACGATCACCGAGACCGGTGCGGTCAAGGACGCGATCGTCGTCGACGCCGAGCCGGAGGGCGTGTTCGAGGAGGCCGCGTTGAGGTCTATCGCGCGCTGGCGCTATAACCCAAAGGTGGAGGACGGCGTAGCCGTCGAGCGCGTCGGCGTACAAACCATCATCCGTTTCGAGCTCGAGGACGGCTAGACCCATGCAGGTGGTTCAACGCAACCTCTTGATCCGATTGGCGGCGCTGAGCGCGCTGGTCCTCGTCTCGTTGCCCGTCGCCGCGCAGCGCGCCGACGACGACGAGGAGGCCCCACCACCGTCGATCGGCGCCACGACCGGCCGCATTCTGAACGAGGCCATCGAGTTTCTGAATATGGATGACTACGTGAGCGCCCGAGAGGCGCTCGCGGATCTCCGATTGGACAGGCTGAGCCCGTACGAGCGCAGCCGCGTGGAGCAGATTTTCGCCGGCATCGACCTCGCTCAAGACAACTACGCGTCGGCGCGCGACCATTTGGCTCAGGCGATCGCGGCCGGCGGGCTGAACCAGCAGGAGACCGAGCGGCTGCAGTTCCAGATTGCGCAGCTGTACATGACCGAGGAGATGTACGCGGAAGCGGCGGCGGCGCTGGAAGAGTGGTTCCGGACCGCGCAGATGCCGAACGCCGGCGCGTACTACCTGCTCGCGGCGGCGTACTACCAGCAGGGCGATCTGGAGCGAGCGCTCGAGCCGGCGCAGAAGGCCGTCGAGCTCGCCGAGATGCCGCAGGTGGGCTGGATCGAGCTGCTCGTCTATCTGTACGTGGAGCGCGAGCAATACGAAGAAGCTCTGCCGTTGGTCGAGCGTCTCGTCTCGATGGAGCCGAAGAAAAAGCAGCACTGGATGCGGCTGTCCTCGTTCTACTTGCAGCTCGAACGGCCCGAGGAGGCCCTCGCCGCCATGCAGGTCGCGTACAACGCGGGCCTGTTCACGGAGGACAGCGAATACCGTCGTCTCGCGGACATGCTGGTGTTCAACGAGATTCCTTATCGCGGTGCGCGCGTTCTCGAGAAGGCCATCGAGGAAGGAAAGGTTTCGGAGGATGCGGACCTCTACGAGAAGCTCGCGAATTGCTGGATTGCGGCGCGGGACTTCGACGAAGCCCTTCCGCCGCTCGAGCGCGCGGCGGAGCTGTCCGATGACGGCGACCTCTATGTCCGGCTGGCGGAGGTGAACATTCAGCTCGAGGACTGGGAGGCCGCGAGCAACGCGCTGCGGAACGCGATGGACAAGGGCGACCTGTCGGATGAGGCGAACGCACAGCTGCTGATGGGGGTCGCGCTGTTCAACCAGGATCAGCTTCAGGATGCCCGCGAGTGGTTCCAGCGGGCCTCGCGGTCCGACGAGCGCCGTGATATGGCAAGCGACTACATCAAAGTGATCGATGCGCGCATCGCTGCGGGGGCATGAGAGCGCGAGGGGGAGCCGGGCTTCGTGCCCGATGAAATGGCGAGGAGCGCAACGGGATTTGAATCGATGAGTCGGAGAGGTTTTTACGGCATCACCGCGGCGGCAGCCCTCTGCGCGTTGTCCGTCGCGCCGGGTGCGGCGGTGCTTGCTCAGGAAAGCGAAAGCACGCCGGCGACCGAGTACGCGGCAATGCTGGCGGACATCGACAGCATGCGCCGCTACAACGAGCACCTGGAGCGCTTGATCGAAACTCAGCAGGTCGACATCGAGTCGCTCACTGCGCAGACCGCATCGCTCGACGCCGTCGCCGAGGCCGTCGATCCGTTGCTCCAGCGAATGTACTCTGAGCTTGCCGAGTTCGTGCGGTCGGATCTTCCTTTCCTCGTCGAGGAACGCATGGAGCGCCTCGATCGGCTCGAGACGCTGATGGCTCAGCCCGCGATGTGGGCGGAGAAATTCCGGCGCCTCATGGAGGCGTACCAGATCGAGATCGAGTACGGGCGGACGATGGCGGCCTATGAAGGCGCCCTCGACGACGGACGTGACGCTGAGTTCGTGCACCTCGGCCGCGTTTCGCTGATGTACCGGACGGTGGACGGCACCGAAACGGGTTACTGGGACGCGGAGCGAGGCGCCTGGGTGGCGGATTCGGATTATGCGCGGGCCATCGACGAGGCGCTGCGGATGGCCAAGGAGGAGATCGCTCCGGATCTCGTGATATTGCCGTTGCCCGCGCCACGGGAGCCGCGTTCGTGATTCGTATCATTCGTTCTTTTCCACACTCGTGGCCGGGCGCGTCGCGGCCGGCCTACCTAATTGGTATCGTCCGCAAGTCCGTCCTGATGGCCGGCCTCGCTGCGCTCTCCGCCGCAACGCTGCCCGGCGCATCGGCTCAGGAGCAGCAGGCGGCCGACGAAGAGGCTCAGGCGCAAGCGGAGGCCGCCGCAGAGCAGGCGAGAGCCGCCGCCGCGGCCCAGGCGAGAGAGCAAGCATTCGCGGAGCTGCTGGAGCAGGTCAATGCGCTTCGCGCGGAAGAGGCCGAAATGGCGCGCGAGCGGGAAGCCGAGGCGCAGGCCGAGCTCGAGGAGCAGGAGCGGCTCGCGCGAGAAGCCGTGGCGCGCCGCGACCGGGCGGAAGCGCGAAGCGCCGAGCTCGACATGCGATGGGAGGCGAACGAGGACCTGATCGAAGAGACGACGGCGCTGCTTCGCCAGCACGAGGGCAACCTCGGCGAGCTTTTCGGCGTGACCCGGCAGGTGGCCGGGGACGCCGCGGGAACCCTCGAGGAGTCGTTGCTCAGCACGCAATTCGAGCCGCCGCCGGGGCAGGAGGAGCGAGCGGAGTTCATGCGCCGGATCGCGGGCGCGACCGCACTGCCGTCCATCAATGAGCTCGAACGCGTGTGGTACGAGCTGCTCCGAGAGATGACGGCTAGCGGGAAGGTCGTGCGCTATCAGACGGACGTGCTCGACCTCCAGGGCAACCGGTCCCCGCGCGACGTGGTTCGTGTCGGCCCGTTCACCGCAATTTCCGACGGCGGATTCCTGGGCTACCTGCCGAGCGAGACGACGCTGGCCGAGCTGGATGGGCAGCTCGGCGCAAACTTCCGTGCGATCGCTCGGCAGCTCGAGCAGACACAGGCCGATGCCGGCTATACCGCTGCGGTCGTGGATCCGGCGCGCGGAGCGCTGCTCGGTCTCTACCTAGAGCGGCCCAACGTCGTTCAGCGAATCGAGGAGGGCGAGGTCGTCGGCTATGTGATCATCGCCGTCGGCGTGATCGGCGCGTTGCTCGCGCTGTTCCAGGCGGCCTACCTTCTCCGCACACGCTTTGCGGTCCGTGCTCAGCTGCGGGATCTGTCCGTTCCGCGGCCCGACAATCCGCTCGGACGCGTGCTGCTGGCTTTCCGCGGCGACGGCGATCGCGACCGCTCGCCGGAGAACCTCGAGCTCGCCGAGCTGCGCCTCTCCGAGGCCGTGCTTCACGAGGTTCCGAAGCTCGAGCGCTTCCAGTCGTTCCTGCGTCTCGCCGTGGCGGCCGGGCCTCTGCTCGGCCTGATCGGCACGGTCATCGGCATGATCATCACGTTCCGGGCAATCACGGCGTCCGGCTCGAGCGACCCGAAGATCATGGCTCACGGTATCGGCCAAGCGATGATCGCGACCGTCCTCGGCCTCGGCATCGCGATCCCGCTGTTGTTCATCAACGCGGGCCTTACCGCGTTTTCGCGAAGCCTCACGCAGATCCTCGACGAGCAGAGCCAGGCGCTGCTGGCGGAGACCATGAATAGCAGGAACGGAAACGGCAACCACCGCCGGTAATAACAAGAACGGAAACGGCAACCACCGCGGGGCGCGCTGACTTCGAGCCGGCCCGTCAGTAGAGTCCCTCCTGCGCAACAGATTGTGGTACGCTCTTCCGGCTGAGAGCCGGAGGTGTTGCATGGATGCAACGCCGCATGACGCGGATGCCGAGGACGGTGCCGGTTGCAGAGCGGCGCGGCGGTGAAAGTTCGCCGCAGGGCCCGCGAGGGGAGTCCACCATCAGGGGGTCGAATCCATGGCTACGTTAGTACGCAGTGCCGGCGTGGCGGCCGCAGTGGCGAGCTTGCTCGCGCCGTCCATCGCCTTCTCGCAGCTCGAGGAGATCGTCGTCACGGCTCAGCGCCGCGAGACGAACCTTCAGGAAACGCCGATCTCGATTCAGGCGTTCACGGCCGAGGATCTCGAGCTCGGCGGCATCGAGCAAGGTTCCGACATCGGCATCATGACGCCGAATCTCGTCGCCAACCCGGGCGGCGGCGGCGGCAGCGGCGCCACGCAGTTCTACGTGCGCGGGCTCCCGGGCGTCGGCGTCTACATCGACGGCGTCTGGCAGGGCCCATTCGGCTTCCAACAGACCGACTTCGTCGAGCTCGAGCGCATCGAGGTGCTGCGGGGCCCGCAGGGCACGCTGTTCGGCCGTAACACCAACGGCGGGGCAATCAATATCACGACACGGCTCCCGGCCGACGAGTTCGGCGCGCGGATGGACCTCTCGATCGGCGAGTTCGATCGCCGCGACTTGACGTTAGCCGTCGACGTTCCAATCTCGGATACGTTGAGGACGAAATGGATGGCCGCGAGCCTCAACAACGATGGCTTCTTGCAGAGCACGACGACGTCGCGGGCCCTCGGCGGACGCGACGACACGCTGTTTCGCGGCGATGTGCTTTGGCAGCCGACGGACACGCTCTCGTTGCGGCTCACGCTCAACGACGAGGAGAAACGCAGCACGCTTGCGCGCATCGTGCGGTTCACCGACACGACCCATCCCCGCTACGTCGCGTACAACGTGCTTGCGAACAATCCGGACTACATCGCGATGGCGGGTCCCGACTTCGAGGTGCGGGACATGGGCTTCGGGCTGTCGTCGCCGGGCTTCACTCCCGAAACGCACCAGACCAACCTGCCTGGAGGTCAGCTCGGCAAATGGGAAACTCGATCCGACACGATGCAGGACGGCAGCATCGCCGATGTCCGCTACGCGACGGTGACGGTCGACTGGGACATCACCGACAACCTGCATCTCGAGTCGATCACGTCCGGGTGGGAGATGGACCGACGATCCGTCACCGATTTCGACGGCTCGGAGTTCACGATCACGACTGACGACTACCGGAACCACGATAAGAATTTCACGCAGGAATTTCACCTGACCGGCTCGAACGTCAACGATCGAGTCAACTGGCTGGCGGGCCTCTACTATCTGGATCAGGAGGAGACGCAGCGCTTTTATCGATGGATGATGTGGGAGTTCGGCATTCCAAACGAGGGCCCCACGGGCCCCGTTCCGAACCCCGAGACGGTCGGCTACATCGAGGAGTGGGCCGCGGCCGCGAATTACGCGCCGCTGTTTCGCTTTGCGGCGCCGCCGCAGCTGCCTCCGCTGAATCTGGTCGGGGCCTCTTCCGACGCGCTGACGCGAAACGAGGACGAGGACCGGGCATTCTTCGGCGAGGTGACCGTGAGCGTCACCGATCGGCTCGATCTGACTTACGGCATCCGCTATACCGCGGACGACGGGAGAGCGATCGAGCTGACGCCGACGAGCGGGTTCCGCAGCACCGGTCCTCATATTCCCATTCAAGGCGATCCGTTCGCGGGCGTCGTCGCGAGCGTCGAGGAGGACGCCGATCTCGGTACGATCAGAACGAATCGCTATGCCGTGACCTATCAGGTCACGGACGATTTGATGTTGTACGGCAGCTGGGGCGAGGGGTTCACGTCGGGCGAGGTGATCATCGACGAAAATTTCCCCGAGCCTATCGTGCTCGATCCGGAGATCGTGGCGACCACCGAGATCGGCATGCGTTCGGACTGGCTGGACGGAGGGCTGCGTTTCAACGCGACCTACTTCACGTCTGATTGGGACGGCCTGAGAGTGCCGGTGCTTCCGCCGCCGGATCCCGAGACGGGCGTCCAGCCGCCGTTCCCCGTGAATACGAGCGAGGGCAAGGCCGAGGCGAGCGGATTCGAGTTCGAGTTCATCTGGGCGCCGAGCGATCGGTGGCTCGTGGATGCCGGACTCGGGCTGATCGACACGGAGTATCTCGAGCTGGGGGACATCCCCGAGGATGGCACGGGGCTGCAGCCGGGGTTGCCGTTTGCATATGCGCCGGATGTCAGCGCATCCATCGGGCTGCAGTACGACATGCCGCTGCAGAGCGGCGGCCACGTCCTGTTCGTGGCGAACTACGGGTGGATGGACGAGTACGTCCGCGACCCGGCCAACCAGCGGATTCCGCAGACGGAAGACGGTGAGATCTTGTTCGAGCCGGCCTACGGCATCCTGAACGCGCGGGTCTTGATCGAGCCGGAGGACCAGCGGTGGAACCTCTCGTTCTGGGGGCGGAACTTGACGGACGAGTGGTACGTCAACGGCGGCTTCGATGCACGAGAGGTTTGGGGCTACGACTTCGCGGTGATCGGGCGGTCCCGCGAGGTGGGCATGACCCTCGGTTTCACGTTCTGATCATTTGGTAGGACGGGGGGCCCCGCGATCGCTTCGACGGTCGCGGCGCCTCCCGCGTCTCACAGCCATTCTCCAGCCGCTTCGATCGCTCATTCTCGGGGCGTTTCGATCGTCCGGGATGGAGGCGGTCGACGTCCCCCTCCGCAGCGTGATCCGCGGCCTCCGCCTTGGTGAGGCCGCTCCCCTCGGGCCGCCGAGCCCGCGGTCGTGAGGCCTCTTCCCTCGGCCGCTGAGCCTTGCGGTCGTTAACGGCTCGTGACAATGCCGGGAGGCCGCCGCCGCTATTGGGATATAGCCCACTTTCGAGAGCCGCCGTAACGTTGGGCAGTAAAACTTGCTTTTCCTCCTGCGCGGGCGTATGGTCTCGGCCCAACCCCCGAAGAACGTCTTCTCCGTCGGGAGCGGCACGAATGCAAGGCGCGGACTCTTTGCTTCTCGAGATCGAATCCTTCTGCCGCCGTTCGGGCATGGCCGAGTCCACGTTCGGCAAGCTGGCGGTGAACGACGGCAAGCTGTGCACGCGGCTGCGCAGCGGCAAGGACGTGACGCTGGAGACCGCGAACAAGATCAGAAGCTTCATCAACGGTAACCGGCCGCACGCTGCCAACGGCGATGTCGGCTCGGTGACGGTCGCGGAGAAGGACACGATGATGAGCGCGAAGACCTCCACGCGTAAGAAGACCTCGACGCGCACGGCGGGCCGGCGCGCTGAGGCGCCCCAGGAGCTGGTCGCCACGGACAGGCCGTTTCGGTTCTACGACAATCGGCAGAAGTACCTCGCGTTCGTCAACACCTGCAACGAGAAGTGGAAGGTGGCCGAGCGCGCGGCCCGGGAGCTTGCGCACCTGAAGCCCCGGCCGCCCGCCGTGCGGGTGTTCGACGCCGGAATGGGCGACGGCACGGTGCTCACGCACTTGATGCGCGCCATGCATCGGCGGTTCCCGATCATGCCGTTCTTCATCGTCGGCAAGGAAATCAGCCTCGAGGACGTGCGGCTGTCGCTCGAGAAGCTCCCTGACCGCTTCATCGAGCATCCGGCCACGGTCATTGTCATCACGAATCTCTACTACGCGGAGGCGCCTTGGCTGCGGCCGCGCGACGTGAAGAACGCCGCGGCCTTGAACTGGCGTGAGGTCGCACTCGAAGGGGATTCGGCCTACGAGTACGGCGAGCAGCTCCGGAGCCTCGATCCGGTGCTCGTCGAGGGTTGGCAGGTCAAATCGAGCGAGCGGACCGGCAATCCAATGTACGTGCGGCCGTCGGTGCTCGTCATCTATCGCAAGGATCACTCCTTCCTGCTCGACGGCGTTATTCCAAAGCCGGGGCAGGTGGCCGGCGACTACGATCTCGCCCTTGCGTCGCAGCCGTGGCGGGCGCGGATGAGCGCCGAGTTCAAGGTCAAGAAGGTTCTCGCGCCGCTCGTGCGCAGCCTCGGGCCGAGCGGCCGGCTGCTTGCCGTGCAGTCTTGCGGCGATGATCCGGCCCTCGAGCTCGTGCGAAAGGTCTGGCCCGAGGAGGATCCGTTCCAGGTCGACCGCCACGAGCTGATCAAGGTGCTGAGGGAAGAGCTCGGCCGAGACGCTCGCAACTATAATTTCGTCGCCGGCTCGGACGCGAAGGCGGTATTCCGCTACGAAATGCACACCCTGCCGAGCGAGGTGCAGCAAAGCATCGGAACGTCTACGCTATTCGCGGCCTGGAATGCGTCCATCTACGTGAACCAGATCGAAGACGAGCGCCTCGAGCCGGTCGTGTCCTCCGGCGACTACTTGAAGCATACGGCGGAAGTTTTGAAGAAGCACAAGGGACTGTGGTTCAACGACGAGAGCTTCGTCGTTTCGAGAAAGCAATAAGCGCCGCGGAGCGGTGATGGGAGTGGAAGCGGGTATGTTGTCGAGCGACGACTTGAAGCAGCAGATCGTGGCGTTCGTCACGAATTACTCGATCGAAGCGACGCCGCACGACGAGGAAAACCTCGCGGAGCTCGCGAAGACGCTTCAGCCCGGCACTGCGGTCTACATGGCGCATCTGCCCGGGTATGCGATCGGCGACATTGCCCGCATCTGCGTCAAGCTCCAGCAGCACGGCCTGACTGCCGTGCCGCACGTCGTCTCGCGCAAGCTCGAAAGCCGCGATCAGCTCGCCCGGGCGCTCGAGGAGATGGCGCGCGGGGGTGTCCGCGAGGCGCTCGTGATCGCGGGGGACGAGGCGATCCCGAACGCTGCGTTCGGCAGCAGCCTGGAGGTGCTCGAAACCGGGCTCTTCGACGAGTACGAGTTCCGCGCGGTGGGGGTCGCGGGACACCCGGAAGGCAGCAAGGCCATCGGTCCGGCGACCACCGAAATTCTCCTGCAGAAGGCCGAGCTCGCAAAGCGAGCCCGCTTCGACGCCCGTGTCGTCACGCAGTTCGGCTTCGATCCCGAGGCAGTCACCGACTGGGAAGCGGCCACGTCAGAAGCCGGGATCGAGCTGCCGATTCACGTCGGGATGGCGGGGCCGGCGTCGCTCCGTCAGCTCGTACGCTTCGCGATGCGGTGCGGAATCGGCTCGTCCGCCCGGATGATGGTCACGCGCACCGGGGCTACGGCCAATCTGCTGCGCACGCATGCGCCCGACGAGCTGATCACTCACTTCGCCCGCCACCGGGCGACGACGTCTCCATGTCGTCTCGAGAAGGCGCATTTCTTCTGCTTCGGGGGCGTGTTGAAGACGGCGAAATGGGCGAACGACGTCATCGCCGGGCGTTTCGAGCTGAACGGCCGGGGCACCGGCTTCGAGGTCGCATGAGCCGGACGGATCGAACCTGACGACAGTCGTGCGGAAACATTAGAAAACACAGTAGGTGCAAAAGATGAGCAAGTCATACCTGTTCACGTCCGAATCCGTCTCGGAGGGACACCCGGATAAGATGGCCGATCAGATTTCGGACGCGATCCTCGACGCCATCATCTCTCAGGACGCGAAGAGCCGGGTTGCTTGCGAGACGCTGACGAAGACGGGGCTGGTCATGGTGGCCGGCGAGATCACGACGAATGCCGTCATCGAAGCCGAGGAGATCATCCGCAAGGTCGTGCTCGATATCGGCTACGATCACTCCGACAAGGGGTTCGACGGCAACACGTGCGCCGTGCTGAACGCGCTCGGCAAGCAGTCGCGGGACATCGCACAGGGCGTCGACCGGTCCGATCCGGAGGAGCAGGGCGCCGGGGACCAGGGCCTGATGTTCGGTTATGCCACGAACGAGACCGATACGTTCATGCCGGCGCCGATCATCTACGCACACAAGCTGCTCGAGCGGCATGCGGAGCTGCGCAAGTCCGGAGGCGCCAACTGGGCGCGACCCGACGCGAAGAGCCAGCTCACGTTCCGCTACGAGGACAACAAGCCTGTCGGCATCGAGGCGGTGGTGCTCTCCACGCAGCATAGCCCGGACATCTCCCAGAAGGACCTGCACGAAGCGGTCATGGAGGAGATCATCAAGCCCGTCCTGCCGACGAAATGGATCACGAAGGACACGGTGTACCACATCAACCCGACCGGCCGGTTCGTGATCGGCGGGCCGATGGGGGACTGCGGGCTTACGGGGCGGAAGATCATCGTCGATACCTACGGCGGCATGGCGCGGCACGGCGGCGGCGCGTTCTCCGGCAAGGATCCGTCGAAGGTCGACCGCTCGGCCGCGTACGCGTGCCGCTACGTCGCGAAGAACATCGTCGCGGCCGGCCTCGCCGAGCGCTGCGAGGTGCAGGTGTCGTACGCCATCGGCGTCGCGCGGCCGACGTCGGTCACGGTCGAGACGTTCGGCACGAACAAAGTGCCGGAAGAGAAGATCGTCGCGGCCGTGCGGGAGAACTTCGATCTTCGGCCCTATGGCATCATCAAGATGCTCGATCTGCTGAGGCCGATCTACCGGAAGACCGCCGCATACGGCCACTTCGGTCGGCCGGATTTCAGCTGGGAGAAGACCGACAAGGTCGAGGCCTTGAAGGAATTCGCCTGAGCGGCGCGCGCGTCCAGGCGCGGGCGCTAGCGCCGGCGACGATGGTGTCCGGTGCGCTCGGGCTCGACTCGAGCGCGCGGCCGGCGACTGCCGGCAGCGGATTGCTCGAGCGACTTGACTCAAACGACGAGACGAAAGCATGACGGCATTGATCTGCGGCTCGGCGGCCTACGACAACATCATGGTCTTCGAGGATTCGTTCAAGAATCATATCCTGCCGGACAAGATCCACATCTTGAACGTCGCCTTCCTGGTGCCGAAGCTGCGCCGCGAGTTCGGCGGGTGCGCGGCGAACATCGCGTACAACCTGAAGCTGCTCGGCGAGGATCCGCTGCCGATGGCCACAGTGGGGAGCGATTTCGGCGCGTACCGCGAGTGGCTGGACAAGTGCGGAATTCGACAGGACCACATCCGCGTGCTCGACGACGTGCTGACGGCGCAGGCCTTCATCACCACCGATCTCGACGCCAACCAGATCACCGCGTTCCACCCCGGCGCGATGAATTTTTCCGAGCGCAACAAGGTGAGCGACGCGAAGGGTGTCACGATCGGCATGGTGTCTCCCGACGGTCGCACCGGCATGATCGAGCATGCCGCCCAATTCGCCGAAGCCGGCATCCCGTTCGTCTTCGATCCGGGTCAGGGCATGCCGATGTTCAACGGCGAGGAGCTGAAGCGCTTCGTCGAGCAGGCCACTTGGGTCACGGTCAACGACTATGAGTGGCAGCTGCTGAAGGACCGCACCGGCTGGGACGTGACGGACATGACGGCGAGAACCGACGCGCTGATCGTCACACGCGGCGGCGAAGGATCGACGATCTACACGAAGGATCGGCAGTACGACATTCCCGCGGCGAAGCCGAACGCCCTAGAGGACCCGACCGGATGCGGCGATGCCTATCGGGCGGGGTTGTTGTATGGGCTGATGAACGGGCTCGACTGGGAGACGACCGGTCGCATCGCGAGCCTGATGGGCGCGATCAAGATCGAGAAGCCCGGCACGCAGAACCACAGCTTCACTCGAGACGCGTTCGAGCAGCGCTTCAAGGCCGCATTCGGCCGATCCATTTGAACCTGAGGAGTCACTCGCAATGAGCAAAGAGGCATTGGCCGCAGAGAACGCCGAGAAGGATTACTTCGTCAAGGACATTTCGCTCGCGTCCTACGGCCGGATGGAGATCGAGCTGGCCGAGCACGAGATGCCGGGCCTGATGAAGATCCGTGAGGAATTCGGCCCGCAGCAGCCTCTGAAGGGCGCGCGCATCACGGGCTCGCTGCACATGACGATTCAGACCGCGGTCCTGATCGAGACGCTCCAGGCGCTCGGGGCTCGCGTGCGCTGGGCGAGCTGTAACGTTTTCTCCACGCAGGACCACGCCGCGGCAGCGATTGCCGCGCGCGGCACGTCGGTGTTCGCCTACAAGGGCGAGTCGCTCGAGGAGTACTGGGCGTTCATCGATCGCACGCTCGACTGGGGCGACGGCGAGGTTCCCAACATGATCCTCGACGACGGCGGCGACGCAACGCTGTTCGTGCACCTCGGCTACAAGGCCGCCAAAGATCCGTCGATTCTCGACAAGGAGCCGGAGAGCACCGAGGAGAAGGTGCTTTTCGCACAGTTGAAGAAGGCGATCAAGGCGAACCCCGGGCGGTTCGAGAAGATGGCGAAGGAGATCCGCGGCGTTTCCGAGGAAACGACGACGGGCGTGCACCGGCTCTACCAGATGCACAAGCGCGGGGAGCTGCTCTTCCCGGCGATCAACGTCAACGATTCCGTCACGAAGTCGAAGTTCGACAACCTTTACGGCTGCCGGCATTCGCTCGTCGACGGCATCATGCGCGCTACCGACGTGATGCTGTCCGGCAAGATCGCGGTCGTGGCCGGATACGGCGACGTCGGCAAGGGGTCGGCGCAGTCGCTCCGCGCGCAGTCCGCCCGCGTCATCGTCACCGAGGTGGACCCGATCTGCGCGCTGCAGGCGGCGATGGAGGGATATACGGTTCGAACGATGGACGAAGCCTGCAAGTACGGCGACGTCTTCGTCACCGCCACCGGCTGCGTCGACGTGATCACCGAGGAGCACATGAAGCAGATGAAGCACAACGCAATCGTCTGCAACATCGGGCACTTCGACAACGAGATTCAGGTCGACAAGCTGCGCAAGTACAAGTGGGAGAACATCAAGCCGCAGGTGGACCGCATCACGTTCCCCGACGGTAAGAGCATCATCCTGCTCGCCGAGGGCCGACTCGTGAACCTCGGCTGCGCCACGGGGCATCCGAGCTTCGTGATGTCGAGCAGCTTCACGAATCAGACTCTCGCGCAGATCGAGCTCTTCAAGAACACGGAGAAGTACCCGCTCGGCGTCTACGTGCTGCCGAAGCACCTCGACGAGAAGGTCGCGGCGCTCCACCTGGAGAAGCTCGGCGTGGAGCTCACGAAGCTCACGCCGCGCCAGGCCGATTACCTCGGCGTGCCGCAGGAGGGCCCGTTCAAGTCCGACCACTACCGGTACTGACGTGCGCGCGGGAAAAGAGGTGACAGACACCTTTTTTCCCGCTGTTTTCGCAGAGTAAATGTATCCGTAGGCGGAAAAAAGGTGTCTGACACCTTTTTTTCCGCCCGCCCTTTTCCGATTGCAGGCGAGCTATGAACGACGACATCACGATAGCCCGTAGCGCGAAGCTCGAGCGGATCACCGATCTCGCGGAGCGCCGGCTGGGCATCGACCCCACTGACCTCGAGCCGTACGGGCACTACAAGGCGAAGCTTTCAGCCGGCCTCATCGACAGGCTGAAGGATCGTCCGGACGGCAAGTTGATCCTCGTAACCGCGATCACGCCGACGCCGGCCGGAGAAGGCAAGACGACGACGACGGTAGGCCTCGGCGACGCGTTGAACCGGATCGGCAAGAAGGCGATGGTGTGCGTGCGCGAGCCCTCCCTCGGGCCGTGCTTCGGCAGCAAGGGCGGCGGCGCAGGCGGAGGCTATGCGCAAGTGGCCCCGATGGAGGACATCAATCTCCACTTCACCGGCGACTTCCACGCCGTGAGCCTCGCGCACAATTTGCTCGCTGCGCTCGTCGACAACCACATCCATTTCGGCAACCCGCTCGGCTTCGATCTCCGCCGTGTGACCTGGCGCCGAGTCGTGGATGTCAACGACCGCTCTCTGCGCAACATCGTCATCGGCCTCGGCGGCACCGCGCACGGCGTGCCCCGGGAGACGGGCTACGACATCGTCGCGGCGTCGGAGATCATGGCCATCCTGTGCCTTTCGACCTCGTTGCAGGACATGCGCGAGCGCTTCAGCCGGATCATCGTCGGCTACACGCGCGACGGCAAGGCCATCACGGCCGGCGACCTCAAAGCTCAGGGCGCCATGACGGTGCTGATGAAGGAGGCGATCAAGCCGAATCTCGTGCAGACGCTCGAGAACACGCCGACGCTCGTCCACGGCGGACCCTTCGCGAACATCGCGCACGGCTGCAACTCCGCGCTGGCGACCCGCACGGCGTTGAAGCTCGCCGATTACGTCGTCACGGAGGCCGGCTTCGGCGCCGATCTCGGCGCCGAGAAGTTCATCGACATCAAGTGCCGCAAGACCGGCTTGAGGCCACGCGCGCTGGTGCTGGTCGCCACCGTCCGCGCCCTGAAGTACCAGGGCGGCACGGAGCTGGTGGACCTGAACACGGAGAACCTCGAGTCGCTCGAGCGCGGAATGGTCAACCTCGACCGCCATGTCTCGAACATCCGCAATCACTACGGCATGCCCGTCGTCGTCGCGATCAACCGCTTTGGCAGCGACACGGACAAGGAGCTTCGTTTCGTCATCGACCACATGGCGGAGCAGGGCGTGAAGGCGGTCGTTGCCGAGCACTTCTCGAAGGGCGGTGCGGGGGCGACGGATCTCGCGGAGGTCGTCGTGGAGACGCTCGAGGGGCCGGCGCCGGAGCTGCGCTTCGTGTACGAGGACAAGGACACGCTGTGGCGCAAGATCGGCAAGGTCGCGGAAAAGATCTACGGCGCAGCCGAGGTCATCGCCGACACCGCGGTCCGCAAGAAGATCGAGAAGTATCAGGAGGACGGCTACGGCCACTTCCCGATCTGCATCGCGAAGACGCAGTATTCGTTCTCGACCGATCCGAAGTACCGGGGCGCGGCGAGCGGCCACGTCTTCAAGGTCAGGGACGTGTACCTTTCGGCAGGCGCCGAGTTCCTCGTCGTGCTCGGCGGTGACATGATGACGATGCCCGGACTGCCGAAGAAGCCCGCGGCCGACCATATCGACGTCGACGAGAACGGCGAGATCGTCGGGCTGTCGTGACATGACCGGAGGCGTGCGCGGCGCCGCGGGGCAGGCGGGCGGTTCGAGCCGCAGCCGCGTCCCGCCGGGCGGCCGCTGCTCGGCTCGGCGCGGAAAGCGGCGGTGCGCCGCCTGCGCGGCGCTCGTGCTCGCCTCGTGGTGCTCGGCCGCCGGCGCCGGCGACACCGCGGAGGAGGCGGGTGACGTGCTGCGCGTCGCGATCCCCGCCGCCGCGCTGGCCGTCACGATTCGACGGGACGATCGCGACGGGCGCCGACAGCTCTACCGCGCGTTTGCGGCGAACGTCGCCGCGACATGGCTGCTGAAGGAGACCGTCGAGGACGAGCGGCCCGACGGCTCCGACGACGACGCGTTTCCGTCCGGCCACACGTCGGTGGCGTTCCAGGGTGCCGCGTTCCTCCATCGCCGATACGGCATCCGCACGGCGTGGCCCGCCTATGCGCTCGCCGCATTCACGGGCTGGAGCCGCATCGATGCCGACGAGCACGACGAAGCCGACGTGCTCGCGGGCGCCGCGCTCGGCATCGGCGCGTCGTTCCTGCTGGTCGACAAGCTGGAACGGAAGCGCATCGCAGTGATTCCGGCGGCCGGAGACGGCGCCTGGGGAGTGCGTATCACCGGGTCGTTCTGACGAAGCGGCCCCGGCGGACAACGGCGGCCGAAACCGTGAGCGGCGCGGGAAGCCCAGAACGCCGCGACCGACAGGCCGTGTCCGGCAGCGCAATCGCGCAAAAGAAAAGGCCGGCGAGTGCCGGCCTTTTCGCGTCTGCGCGTTCAAGCGCGCGTCCGTATCGGGCTACGCGCCGATCTCCTTGCGCACGATCGCGGCCGCTTCGGCCAGGTTCTTCAGCTTCATCTTCGCCACCATGCGCGCCAGCGGCTTCATGCCGCAATCGGTGCTCAACGTGAGCTGCTCGGGCGACACATACTTCAGCACCTCGCGCACCCGATCGGCGATCATCTGCGGCGGCTCGATCATGCTCGTGCGGATGTCGAGCACGCCGATCTGCACACCCTTGTCTTTCGGGCAATTCTTGAGGAATTCGACTCCGGCCATGTGCCGGTTCGCGTAATCCAGCACGAACTCGTCGATACCCGCCGTATTCCAGTAGTGCGGCAACACGGTCTGATAGCCCTCGGGGAAGGTGCCGCTCAGAATGTCGTTGCCCCATGCGTTGCCGAAGCAGAAGTGCCAGCCGATCTTCGCGTCGACGCCGTCGCACATCATCTCGATGCTCTCGCGGACCCACTTGTAGTCGTCTGGATTGTTCGTGAACAGCGGCATCCACGCGCCCAGGTCTTCGATCTGCAAGTACTTCGCCCCGAGCTTCACGAGCTCCTTCATCTCCTTGTTGAAGATGGGAACGAGAGCGAAGGTAAGGTCCTTCGCGCTCTTGTAGTAGGTCTTGTCGCTGAAATAGACGTGCCACGCGAGATTCGCGGGGCCGGCGCCGATCGAGACTTTGATCGGAGCGTGCGCGTGCTGGCGGGCGATCTGATACAGATCGCCCCAGCGCAACGTGTCGGGCTTCTGGTCGACGGGGCCGCTGACCATGACGCCGCCCCAATCGTCCATGATCGCCTTGCCCTGGCTGGGATCGGCGCCGACGTAGCTCGGGTGCGGGTTGCGGGCCGGCTCGAAGCCCGGAATTCGCTCGTAGAGGTACCAGCAGAACGAGCCGATGACGCCGACGTAATCGTCGTACCACATGTTGCCGTCGGTGACGATGTCGAGGCCGGCTTCCTCCTGGTCCCTGATCACCGCTGCCACGGCGTCCGTGTAAGCCTCCTCGTGCGCGACTTCCTTGAAGGCGACTCGAACGTCCCGGCCGAGCAGCTGGTGCTTGAACCAATGCGGCCGCGGGTACGATCCGACCATTGTCGTCGGGAGCACGGTATCGACTATTTTCGTTGGCATTACGGGATTCTCCTCGATGCTGCTTGCCGGTGCGTTTGTGTCAGGATTTATCGTCTCGGCCTATTCCGCGGCCGGCTCTTCGGCGGCTGCCGCCGGGACGACGTCGGGCAGCGGGGGCAGCGAGCGCAGGTACGCGACGATTGCGTCCAAGTCGCGCTCCTCCATTTTCGCGTACAGATCGAACGGCATGAACGGCAAGAGCTCTCGGCCGTCGCGG
The DNA here is from genome assembly GCA_036381015.1 of Gammaproteobacteria bacterium. Lineage (NCBI taxonomy): Bacteria > Pseudomonadati > Pseudomonadota > Gammaproteobacteria > Gammaproteobacteria bacterium. The sequence goes on along the minus strand of DASVDR010000026.1, from coordinate 44,301 downwards.
CTCACGCCTTGGGTGATTGCGCGCTTGATCTCCTCGTCCGTCCAGCCTCCGAGGCCGTCCTCGTGCGGCGTGATGTTCGCCGAGATCGCGGTCCAGTCGTAATGGAAGGGCATCCGGTAGACGTTGCCGCCGCGTCCGAGCTGCGAGTAGTCGATGACGCCGTTGACATAAGTGGTGTGGCAGTCCATGCAGTGGCCGACGGGGCCGGCGAGATACTCGCCGTACTTCACCGGATCGTCGCGCGGCACGTCGGGCACGTTGCCGGCCGGCGGCTGCGGCATCAACGGAATGTCGAACGTGCTCTGCGGCACCTCGTTGCGAATCGGCTCCACGGTCTTGATGTACGCGGCGATCGCGTACGCATCCGTGTCCGACATCTTGTTGTAGAAATGGAATGGCATCGGCGGGCCGAGCACGCGACCGTCCGGGCGAACGCCCTCGCGGAGCGCCTTGACGATATCCTCCTCGGACCACGAGCCGATGCCGGTCTCCATGTCCGGCGTGATGTTCGCCGCGTACGCCGTGAACACCGGCTCTTCGATCACGAATTCGCCCGCGTAAGCCATCGTCTCGTCGAGTTTCCCGTCCTCGAGATGCGGCGTGTGGCAATTGCCGCAGCCGGCGATGGTTTCGACGAGGTACTTGCCGCGCGCGAGCTGGGCGGCACGGTCCGGGTTCTCGGCCGCGGCTTGGTCCGGGCTTTGAGCCGCTTGGCCCTGCGGCTCGGCAGCAGCCGGCGGTGCGCTGCCTTGCTCTTGCGGTGCGGCTTGGTCTTGATCTTCTTGCGCGCACGCGCTCGCCGCGAGGATCGCGGCGGCAATCAGCAAGCGAAATCCCCGTGAGCTCATAGTCTTGTTCTCCTCCCGCCGGGACGGCCCGTAAACTCTAGCACAGCTCGGCGCCCGGACGGGAAAGCCCGGGGCGGCGGCGGACGTCCGGAAGCGCGTGCGGGCCCGTGCCGAGCGGTCAGTGCCCGGGGTTCAACATGAACGGCGGCGGATAATGACGGCCGCCGCGCTCGAGCGTGATCCACCGCGTCTCCGTGAACTGCTCGATGCCGGCTCTGCCGCCGTGGCGTCCGAGGCCGCTCGCGCCGACGCCGCCGAACGGAACGTGCGGCTCGTCGTGCACCGAGCTGTCGTTCACGTGCGCCATGCCGGTGCGCAGCCGGCGCGCGATCGCAAGGCCGCGTTCCTCGTCCCGGGTGATGATGCCGGCCGAGAGGCCGTACTCCGTGTCGTTCGCGATCCGCACGGCGTCGTCCGAGTCGTTCGCGACGATGATCGGCGCGACGGGGCCGAAAGTCTCCTCGCGGTACACGCGCATGTCGGCCGTCACGTTGCCGAGCACCGTCGGCTCGAAGAACAGCCCGTTGTTCCCGCCGCCGCAGAGAAGCGCCGCACCCTTCGCGACCGCATCATCCACCTGCGTCCGTATCTTCTCGACCTGCCTTTGATTGATTACCGGGCCGATGCAGTTGCCGAGCTCGCGCGGATCGCCGACCTTCAGCCGCTTCGCCACCGTCACGAGCTTCTCGGTGAACTCGTCGGCCACGCGCCGGTCGACGATGACCTTCTCGACTGACATGCAGATCTGCCCCTGGTGCATGAAAGCGCCGAAGCTCGCCGCATTCACGGCGCGCTCGATGTCCGCGTCGTCGAGGACGATCAGCGCGTCCTTCCCGCCGAGCTCCACGCAGCACTTCTTCAGCAGGCGGCCGGCTTTCGCCGCGACCTCGCTGCCGACGGCCGTCGACCCGGTGAAGCTCACGCCCCGGACGGCCGGGTTCGAGATCAGCTCGTCGCCGACCTCGGCGACGTGCTCCCGGGAGCAGGTGACGACGTTGAACACGCCTTTCGGCACGCCGGCTTCCTCCATGATCTCCGCGATCATCACGCCGCCGGCCACCGGCGTCTCCTCCGACGGCTTCAGCACGACCGCGTTGCCGACCGCGAGAGCGACAGCGAAGCCGCGCGAGGACAGGATCAGCGGGAAGTTCCACGGCGAGATCACCGTGACCACGCCGAGAGGCTCGCGTACGACGAGGCTCAGCTTGTTGAGATCGGACGGGAGAATCTCGCCAGTGACCTGGTAGGCCGCGGCAGCCGCCGCGCGGTACACCCCGGCGCTGTATCCGGTCTCGAACATCGCCTTGCCGATCCAGGAGCCGCCTTCGTCGACCAGCACCTCCTGGAGCTCCTTCTGCCGCGCCTCTAGAATGTCGCCGGCTCGCGCCAGGATGCGCGCGCGCTCCGAATGGGTGAGCGCGGCCCACGCGGGCTGGGCCGCTTCGGCCGCCGCGATCGCTGCGGCCGCGTCGGCTCGGGAGGCATCGGCAACGTGCGCCCAAACGTCGCCCGTGGCCGGGTTGTAGACCGGAAACCGGGCATCGCCTCGAGCCGCGGTCCACTCGCCGTTGATGAAGAGATCCCGTTTGCTGCTGGCCATGACTGCTCTCCTGGATGGTGACGGCGAGGGCGCGCGCCGGAAACCCTTCGTCGGCCGGCGTTCCGCCTCCCGTGCGCGACTGGGGCGTGCGCGTTCCGGGTGCCGACGGCAACGTAGTATATTCAAGCGTTCCACGGCTTGTCAGGCCAGCTGCCTGCCCGCCGTCGCAAGCAGCAAGAGATAACGTGTCAGCTCCGCAGCCCGAACGAGGCGGACCACGGCGGTGGCTCGCGCTGGCCGCCTGCATGCTTTGCGCGTGCGCTCCGCTTTCCCCGCGCACGTCCGCCCCTGCGCATCACGCGCGGCCGGCCGACGCCGGCGCGCTTGCCGAGCACGGGGAGCGCGTCGAGGCGCGGCTCGCGGAGCAGGAGTCCGCGTACTGGCTGCTCGACGACAATGCCGAAGCCCTGCGCGTGCGGATCGCGCTCGTCGATCTCGCCGAGCGCACGCTCGACATTCAGTATTTCATCTGGCAGGACGACATGACCGGCCGGCTGCTGATGCAGCACGTGCTCGCCGCGGCCGACCGCGGTGTCCGCGTGCGCTTCTTCGTCGACGATCTCGGGATGGTCGGCCGCAACGACGAGCTCGCGGGCCTCGCGGCTCATCCGTCGGTCGACGTGCGGCTCTTCAATCCGTGGAAGGTCCGCTTTCCGCCGATCCGCCCGTTCGAGTTCGTGTTTCGCATCGGCGTCTTGAATCACCGCATGCACAACAAGCTGCTGATCGCGGACGGACGCTTCGGCATCGTCGGCGGACGCAACATCGGGGACCGATACTTCGGGGTCTACGAGGAGTTCGTGCAAAACGACATCGACCTGATGGTGGCGGGCCCGCTGCTCGAGGACATGGCGAGGAGCTTCGACACGTTCTGGAACAGCGAGCACGCGCACCCGGTGCGCGCCGACGGCCCCGAGGCGGACGCGCGCCTCGCGGCTTTGCGCCGCCGCTGCGCCGCGAGCGTCGCGGCCAACGAGACGATGTTGAGCGCCTTCGGCGCCCCGGTGGAGGGCTGGCAGGACTATTTCGGCGCAGTCATGCAGAGCGCGATGCACGGCCCCGGGGAGCTTTATGTCGACTCGCCGGACGTTCGAGCCGACGCGTCGAGCGGGCTCTACGAGCAGTTCAAGTCGCTCCTGTCGCGCGCGCGGAGAGAGCTGATCCTGAGCTCGCCGTATCTCGTCCCGGACGAGGAGTTCGTCGCGCTGCTCGAGCGTCTCGTCCAGCGCGGCGTCCGCGTGCGGGTTCTCACGAACTCGCTCGCATCGAACAGCCACGTGGTCGCGCATTCCGCGTACAAGGATCGGCGGCGCGAGCTGCTCGAGACGGGCGTCGAGCTCTACGAGATGCGGGCCGACGCCGAGGTGCTCGGCCGCTACCGCACGCCGCCGGCGGACCCGAATTGGCTCGCCTTGCACACGAAGGCCGCCGTCGTCGACGGCCGCTGGAGCTTCGTAGGCTCGCCGAACATCGATCCGCGCTCGATGGTCCTGAACACCGAGATCGGGGTGGTTGCCGACGATCCGGAGCTCGCAGGCGAGCTGACCAGGCTCTTGAACCGCGACATGCGGCCGGAGAACTCGTGGCGCGTGACTCTCGAGCCCGGCGGGTGGCTGAAATGGTGGAACGGCGACGATGCGCTCGGCCGCCAGCCCGCGAAAGGCTTTCAGCAGCGCGCGGTGGAGTTCTTCCTGAACCTGATCCCGATCAAGAATCAGGCGTGACGCGGCCGGCCGCCGCGAGCGCCGCTCAGCGCTCGAGGTGCTCGAGCTTGTCCTTCACGTCCTTCCAGGCGTCGGCGTCCTCGGGAGGATCCTTCGCCTTCGTGATGACCGGCCATTGCTTCGAAAGCTCGGCGTTCAGCTCGAGGAACTGCTCCTGGCCGGGCGGCACGTCGTCCTCCGAGCAGATCGCGTCGACCGGACACTCGGGCTCGCACAGCGTGCAGTCGATGCATTCCTCGGGGTCGATCACGAGCATGTTTGGCCCTTCGTGGAAGCAGTCGACCGGGCACACCTCGACGCAGTCGGTGTACTTACACTTGATGCAGGCCTCGGTGACTACGAAGGTCATCCTTGATTCCCTTGTCCGGAGCGGCGTCGAAGTGCGCGCATTGTGCTACAAAACCCGGCCTCGTCCAAGGTCGTAGATGCCGTAGAAGCGGGCTTCGCGACGCAGCCTGCGGCGGCTGCGCCGGCGCTCAGATCTGCGCTTCCGGCACGCGCACGAGGAGCCCGTCGAGCTCGTCCGTGAGCTGAATCTGGCAGCTCAGGCGGCTGTTCGGCCGGCGGTCGATCACGCAGTCGAGCATGCCGTCCTCCTGGGCGTCCGGCGGAGAGAGCTTCTCGAGCCACTCCGGGTCCACGTAGACGTGGCACGTGGCGCACGAGCACGCGCCGCCGCACTCGGCCACGATCCCCTCGACGTTGTTGTCGATCGCGGCTTCCATGACGGTCGTGCCCGGCGCCGCGTCGACCTCCCGGGGCGTGCCGTCGGGCTCGATGTAGGTGACTTTCGTCATCGTGGGCACCGGTCGTCCGTCGCCGACCACACTCCTCGAAATATGCATATGCGCTGCGTTTCGGCCGGTCTTTCGGCCGTCCACGGTATAATGGACAACGTTCTCGAGCTCCGGGTCCCTTTTTCGAGCCAAACCCCTGCCGCGCCCTGTCGGCAGGCCACGCGCCGGGGTAGACTCCGTCCGCGCGGCTGGCCCGCGAGCGTTCCCGCCGAGCGGCCGCGGCGGATCATCCATGAATGCGAACGGCCCGTCCGCACGATGATCGCCGCGCAGTTTATTGCAAAATGGCGGGCTTGTTGACCGCGCCGGCGACGGAGCGCCGGCGCCGGCACGAATGATGATCGAAGGCGACACCAGCATCGAATCCGGCTCCATCGTCGTCCGCTTCGCCGGAGATTCCGGCGACGGCGTGCAGCTGATGGGAACGCAGTTCGTCGGCGCGACGGCGCTGGCAGGCAAGGATTTCGGCACGTTCCCGGACTACCCGGCCGAAATTCGCGCTCCCGCCGGCACGACGTACGGGGTGTCGGCGTATCAGATTCATCTCGGCGCGGGCCCGATCACGACGGCCGGCGACGCGCCGCAAGTGCTGGTCGCGTTCAACCCTGCGGCGCTGAAGGTCAATTTGCCCGCCGTAGAGCCCGGTGCGCTGATCGTCTTGAACACGGCGGGCTTCACGAGCCGCGGCCTCGCGAAGGCGGGCTACGACGAGGACCCCCGCAAGAGCGGCGCGCTCGACGGCTACCAGGTCGTGGAGCTCGACATCGCGAAGCTGACGGCCGAGGCGGTCGGCTCGTTCGGGCTCTCGAAGAGCGACGCGGGCCGCTGCAAGAATTTCTGGGCGCTCGGCCTCGTGCAGTGGATGTTCGGCCACGAGGTCGACTCGATCGAGGCGTGGATCCGCGCGCGATTCGCCGACAGCCCTCCGATCCGCGACGCGAACGTCGCGGCGCTTCGGGCCGGCCATGCGTACGGCGAGACCGCCGAGCTCGCGGCCGCGATCCCGCGGCTTCGCACCGGCAAGGCCGTGTTTCCGCCCGGCGAGTACCGGGGAATCCGCGGGAGCGACGCGCTCGCGCTCGGCATCGCGGCCGCCGGCGAGCTCGCCGATCGGCCGGTGATCTTCTGCTCTTACCCGATCACGCCGGCGTCGCCGCTGCTGCACCGGCTCGCCCAGATGGGCGAGCACGGCGTCGCGGTGTTTCAGGCGGAGGACGAGATTGCCGCCGTGTGCGCGGCGATCGGCGCCGCCTACGGCGGCGCGATCGGCATCACGTCGAGCTCGGGGCCCGGCATCGCGCTGAAGACCGAGGCGATCGGCCTCGCGGTCGCCGCCGAGCTGCCGCTCGTGATCGTCGACTCCCAGCGCGGCGGGCCGTCGACCGGGCTGCCGACGAAGACCGAGCAGTCGGACCTTTATCAGGCGGTCTACGGCCGCAACGCCGACACTCCGGTGCCGGTCGTCGCGCCGCGCTCGCCGAGCGACTGCTTCGACGTCGCGATCGAGGCCGTGCGCATCGCGCTTCGCCACATGACGCCCGTCTTCCTGCTCACGGACGGCTATCTCGCGAATGCGGCCGAGCCGTGGCGGATTCCGGATCTCGACGCTTATCCGCCGATCGAGACGCGCACGGTCGACCCCGGGCGTCTCGCCGCCGGCGGAGCGCCGCCGATCTTCGATCGCGACCCGGCCACGCTGGGGCGTCCGTGGATCGCGCCGGGCACTCCCGGGCTGATGCATCGCATCGGCGGGCTCGAGAAGGACATTCGCACCGGAGCGATCTCCTACGACGCCGAGAACCACCAGGCGATGGCACGGCTGCGCGCCGAGAAGGTGGCGTCCGTTGCGCGCTTCATTCCCGAGCAGCAGGTGGACGTCGGCGCGAGCGAAGGCGCGCTCGCGGTCGTCGGCTGGGGCTCCACCTTCGGGGTGCTGTATCAGGCCGTCGAGCAGGTCCGGCGCACGGGGGCGAAGGTCAGCCTGATCCATCTGCGCCATCTGAATCCGTTCCCCGCCAACCTCGGGGCGCTGCTCGCGCGGTTCGACCGAATTCTCGTGCCGGAGATGAACATGGGGCAGCTCGCGACGCTGCTGCGCGACCGGCTCGGCGTGCACCCGGCGCAGCTGAACAAGGTCAGCGGGCAGCCGTTCCTCGTCTCCGAGGTCGTCGCGGCCGTGCGCCGGGAACTCTCGACGATTCCGGGGGCCCAACGGACTCCGAAAGCCGTGTGAGCGCGGGGGAAGGGACGCCGGAGCGGCTCCGCACGCGGAGTCGGCTCGCCGGCCGGAAAGGTAGCCGCGAATGAGCGCCATGCAGACCAGCAAATCGAGCCCGAAGGACTTCGCCAGCGAGCAGGAGGTTCGCTGGTGTCCCGGCTGCGGCGACTACGCGATCCTGAAGGCGATGACGAAGGCGCTGGCCGACGTCGGAGCCCGTGCGGAGAAAACCGTGTTCGTCTCCGGCATCGGCTGCTCGTCGCGCTTCCCGTACTACATGGAGACCTACGGGTTCCACACGATCCACGGCCGCGCGCCGGCGATCGCCACCGGCCTGAAGCTCGCGCAGCCGGACCTCGACGTGTGGGTCGTCACCGGCGACGGCGATGGGCTCTCGATCGGCGGCAATCATCTGCTGCACGCGCTTCGCCGCAACGTCGGCTTGAAGATTCTGCTCTTCAACAACGAGGTGTACGGTCTCACGAAAGGGCAGTACTCACCCACGTCGCGCCCGGGTACCCGCACCCCCTCCACGCCGAGCGGCTCGATCGATCCGCCGGTCGTGCCCGGTCTCTTCGCTCTCGGTGCCGGCGCGCGGTTCATCGCGCGCGCGATCGACGTCGACAAACCCGGCCTGGGGGCCGTGCTCGAGGCCGCGCATGCGTTCTCCGGCGCCGCGTTCGTCGAGATCTTTCAGAATTGCATCGTCTACAACGACGACGTGTTCGCGGACTTCACGTCCAAGGAGCGCGCGCCCGAGGCGCAGCTCCGCGTGCGCCACGGCGAGCCGCTCCTGTTCGGCGAGGGCAACGGCAAGGGCCTGCGTTTGAACCCGCAGACGCTGGCTCTCGAGGTCGTCGACGCGCGGGAGCGGCCGGGCGACGTGCTCGTGCACGACGAGACGAACCGGACGCTCGCGCAGCTCTTGCTGTCGATGAGCCCGCCGGAGCTGCCGATGGCGCTCGGTGTCGTCTACCGCAATCCCGCCCGGAGCTTCGAGCAGGCCTTCTACGCGCACCATCCCACGCGGCTCGCCCGCACGGCGAAGGTCGCGGACGCGCTGCGCCGCACGAGCACGTGGCGGGTGGCGTGAGTCAGCCGCCGGCGGCCACGCGCTCCACTTCCCGCCAGACGCGCAGGAAATTACCGCTCCAGATCTTTTGGATCTCCTCGTCGGTGTAGCCCCGCCGCTGGAGCTCCGCGGTGACGTTCGGCGTCTCCGACGCGTCCGTCCATCCGATGATGCCGCCGCCGCCGCCGAAGTCGGAGGCGATGCCGACGTGATCGATGCCGATCAGATCGACGGCGTAGTCGATGTGATCCACGAAATCCTCGACGTCGGCAGGCGGCCACTGCTGCTGAATGTCGCGGATGCCGCGCAGAAATTCGTTGCGCTCGGCTTCCGGCAGCGCGTCGAGATCCGCCGGCGTGCTCACCCCGTAGCGTTCTCGAAGCTCGGACTCCGCGGCGGCGGCCTCGGGCTGCACCTTGACGTACGCGTCGAATGCGACGATCTGCACGACGCCGCCGTTGTCGCGAAGCGCGAGCAACGTCTCGTCGTCCAGGTTGCGAGGGTGATCGCCCATCGCTCGAATGCCGGAATGCGATGCGATCACCGGCGCCCGCGACAGCCTGATCGCATCGAGAGCGGTCGCTTTCGACGCGTGCGAGATGTCGACCATCATGCCGAGCTCGTTCATGCGCGCGATCACCTGCTCGCCGAACTCGCTCACGCCGTCGTGCTCGGACTCGGCGTCGCCGAGCTCCGCGCGCGGCATCGCGGAATCCGCGATGTCGTTGTGGCCGTTGTGAACGAGCGTCATGTAACGGGCGCCGAGCTCGTAGTAGCGGTCGAGGAGGGCGAGATCACGCCCGATCACGTAGCCGTTCTCGATCCCGATGGCGGCGGCGAGCCGGCCTTCCGCGATCAGCGCTTCGACGTCGTCGGGCGTGTAGGCGAGGCCGATCCGGTCCGGATAGAGCTCGATCGCCATTCTGCGAATCGCGTCGAACTTCGTGAGAGCGTCGCGCTGCGCGGCGGCGTAGTTCTCGGGCGTACGCGCGGTCTGGCCGACGTACACGATGAAGAACGCCGCGTCGAGCCCGCCGCGCAACATCTTCTCGAGGTTCACCTGGAGGTCGCCGTAGAGCGGATCGACCGCGGGCGTCGCGAAGTCGAGCGGGATGTCGACGTGAGTGTCGAGCGTCAGCAGGCGCTCGTGAAAGGGGGAAGCGGCCGGGGTCGCTGAAGGCGCCGGGGCTGCTGGAGGCGCCGGAGCCGCCGTCGCGGCGGCAGCGGGTTCCTCGTCCCGCGCAGTGCACCCGCAGAGGGCGGCGGCGAGCAGCAGCGCGGCGGCGACGGCGGCCGCGCCGCGGGTCTGCAGGCCGGCGCGTGCCGGCGCTCGGCTCGGCGCGCTCATGCGCGGCTCCGCGGCACCGCGGAGCCCGCCGCGGACGCGCGAAACGCCGTCGAAACGGCCGGTGCCGAGGCGGCCGGGGCCATATTCTCGGATTCGTTGGCCTGCATGTAGTGCTTGCGGTCTACCGGCGACATCAACGCGTTCGCGACGAGCGCGATCGCGAGCAGCGCCGCCATCAGATACATCGTGGTGTTGTAGAGGCCGCTCGTCGGATCCACGGTGCCGGGAGGCGCGATCTCCATCAGATTCGCAATCGTGACCGTGCGCTGCGCAACAAGCTGGTCGAGCTGCTCGATTCCGGCCCCGAAGGCTTGCGCGAAGGCCTGCGGATCCACGCGGGCCGCGAGGTCGCGGATCGCCGAGCTCATCGCCTGCTCGCGCAGCGACGTGATCGCGACCGGACCGAAAATGCCGGCCGCGCTCCATGCCGTCAGGATGCGACCGTGAATCCCGCCGACGTAGCGCGTGCCGAACACATCGGCGATGTAAGCGGGGATCGTGGAGAAGCCGCCTCCGTACATCGAAAAGATGACCATCGTGGCGGCGTAGAAGTAGACGAGCCACACCACCGACGGGCTCACGCTGACCTGCCCTGCGGTGTACGGTATCGAGAGATACAGCACGATGCCGAGCACGAGGAAGATCCAGTAGGTGTTCTTCCTGCCGATGTAGTCCGATGCGCTCGCCCACGAGAACCGGCCGAGCATGTTGAACACGCTGATCATCACCACGTAGGTCGCCGCGAACGCGCCGTCGACGATGCCGGGAAGCGCGGTGCCGAAGATTTCCGTCATCATCGTTCTCGCGACGCTGAGCACACCGATGCCCGCCGTGACGTTCAGGCAGAGAACGATCCACATCTGATAGAACTGCCTCGTCTTCAGCGCCTGGTTGATGTGCACGTCGCCGCGGGTGATCATCTTGCGCTCGCGATACGCCTCGTCGGGCGGTGCCCACCCGGCCGGCTTCCAACCGGGCGGCGGGACGCGATACGAGAATGCCGCCGCGGTCATCACGATGAAGTAGATCAGCCCGAGCGTGAGGAACGTCTGCGCGACGCCGACGCTGCCGGTGCCCACGAGGTAGACGCCTTCCGGCCCCGGCACGATCATCCCGGCCACGTCGTTCGGACCGACGACGACGGCCTCCCGCATCGCGCCGTCGATCTCGGCGAAACGCCGGCCTTCGCGCGTGACGAGGTCGACCTCGGCAACGGTGCCGACGTACTGCGGCGGCTCGTAGTAGAACTCGATCAGGTTCTGCTTCAGCGGCGCGCCGATCATCGCTCCTCCGCCGAACCCCATGATCGCCATCCCGGCCGCCATGCCGCGCCGGTCGGGGAACCAGCGGATCAGCGTGCTGACCGGAGACACATAGCCGAGCCCGAGCCCGCACCCGCCGATCACGCCGTAGCCGAGATAGACGAGCCAGAGCTGGTGGATGAGGATGCCCGCTCCGCCGATCAGGAAGCCGCCGCCCCAGCAGCAGGCGGCGACGACTCCTACGGTGCGCGGACCGACGTCCTCGAGCCATTTGCCGGCGAACGCGGCGGACAGGCCGAGAAAGACGATCGCGACGGTGAAGATTTGCACGACGCTGCCGAGCGACCAATCGTCGGCGGCCGGCCTGACGACGCCGAACACCCGGATCAGCGCCGGGTTGAAGATGCTCCACGCGTAGACGGAGCCGATGCAGAGGTGAATCGAGACGGACGCGACGGGTACCCACCACCGGTTGAACCCGGCGCCCGCGACGATGCGCTCCTTTGATAATAGATTCGTCATGCTACCTCCCCGTGCCGCCCGCGCCGCCGCCCGTCACCACTTGCGGCTGAACCAGAAGAAGCCCGAGCCGAGCGCCACACCGATGAGTCCGGCAATCGGATTGTCGTTCGTGATCTGATAAAGGCTGTAGAGCAGAATGACAATCGTCATGCCGTAGCGCATGAAAGGGGACATTGCTTCACCTGTCTCCGATTCTGGGGCACGGGTTCCCGTGCGGCCGCCACCTCAGCCGTTCCCTCGACACGCGCCATCGCCCTCCGGACCGACCCTCGCCCGGGAGGGCGAGGGATGTTTATAGCACGGAATTATTTCTCGTCGGAGCGCGGGATCAGCGGCCCGGGGGCCGAAGCCGGGCGTTGCGGGCCGGATCGGCGGCGACGTGCGGCCCGGCGATGAGCGGCGACGTGCGGCCGGCGATGAGCGGCGACGCCGGTGCGGCGAGAGGGGCGGCTGCGCCGCCGCGCGGCGGTTTTACGGGTCGCGAAACCTGCTACGCTCGTCGGCCCGACTGGACGAGACGCGCGCACGATGCACACCGCGAGAACCGCAGCCACCGCAGTCCTGCTTTTCGCCGCAATATCCCGTGGGCTTGCTCAGCAGCCGGAGCCGGAGGATCGGACACCGACGATCGAAGAAAGAGTCGCCGCGCTCGAGCGCGCGGTCGCGCGCCTCGACACGCGTCTCGAGGCGCGCACCACGGGCCGCGCAGTCCCGCCTGCCGCGGCAGCGGCGCCGCTCGAGCAGCGAGTCGACGAGCTCGAGCGGGCGCTCGCTGTGCTGCGAAGCGATCTCGTGCAAGTCGAGCGGACCGCCGATACGGCGCTGCGAACGGCCCTGGAAGCGCAGCGCTCGGCGTCCACGGCCGAGAGGATCGCCCGCGATGCGGCGCGCCGCTGAATGCGTGCTTCGTCATTGTGCTCCGCTCGGTGCCGCTCACGTCCCCGCGCGCGGCGCCGTTCGCGGACTCGATCGATCGGCGTGCCGACGGGCTTCCTCCCGGTTCCGAGAGCAATACGTGACGGGCGCGGAAGGGCCGCGCCGGAGAAGTCGGCGAAGATACACTGTAGAATCGAAGAACGTCGTCGTGCGACGGTTGCTCGATCGTCGATTGCGCGCGCCCCGGTAGCTCAGGGGATAGAGCGTCCGCCTCCTAAGCGGAAGGTCGCAGGTTCGAATCCTGCCCGGGGCACCATTCTCACGCGTTATGCCGGAGACTGAGGTAACAGCCGGCTTCCTCAGTCGAAACCTTCGAGCAGCCGGACGTCCACCGTGCCGGACGTCTCGCCGTTCACCGCGAGGATCGTGTAGAGCCCTTCCGTGAGCGACACCTCCGTCGGGCCCGCGACAATGGTCTCCGTATCCGAATCGCGGATCAGCAGCTCGTAATCCTCCGGCACGGGAAACGGGCCGCGCGCGCTGATGCCCGGGGCGTCGATCTCGAACAGCGAGCCGAGATCCGTGATGTCGGTCCCCGGCGGGACGAGAAAGAACTCGAGAGGCGTGAACTGGCTCGCGCCGTTCATGAAGCGCACGAGCCCCTCGCCGGCAATGAAGCGGTCCTCGTCGGACCTGACGTCGATCGACAGATCGCCGGGCTCGCCCGCGAGCAGGACCGTGCTCACACGGCCCGGCACTGCGTTGAACGTCTCCTCGAGCTCGAGCGCGCCGGTATCGCCGACCGGCGTGATCGTCAGTTTTGTTTCACCGGGCGGAACGATCGTGACCGCGGATACTGCCCCGAACGGCAACGCCGGCACCGCCGGCGCCGTGAAGTCGTCGTCCAAGTATGCGTCGCGCGCGGCCTGGTCGGCGGCCGCATTGATCAGCACGAAGCCCGACTGCACATTGGCGTCGAGGAGCACGCGCTCGTCGGTGCCGACGGAGACGACGCTGAGCGGTGCGATCTCCGACGTGCCGTCCGCGACGACGAACGCGACGGACTGGCCGGCCTCGAGCGTCACCGGATCCGAGGTCAGCAGCACGTTCGCCGGATTTCCCGCCTCCGTGAGAATCACCTGGTAGTCGTCGGCGGCCCGTGTGACGGGCTCGAGGGTCTCACCGAACGCGAGCGTGCCGATGGGTGTGGCAACGGAGAAATCGCTGCCTTCGGGTTCGACGTAGACGTCGAGGTTTCCGAAGGAAGGAGCGCCGTGCACGGCGACGATCTCCGCGTCCGTGCTGCTCGAGAAGGGCGCTTTCTCGACGATGATCGGCTCCACCTGACCGTCGGCTTCCGTCAGCACGAAGAGGTAAGCCGTGTCTTCCACGAGCACATGCGAGAAGCTGCGAATCCGTTTCGGCGTCGAGGACGCCGGGTCTTGGACCTCGATGTTGAAGTCGTACTGGTCCGCGTCGAAGGTGAGCGTGCCGGAAACCTCCCGGTAGTCCACCGTCGCCTCGCTGCGCTCCTCGCGCAGAAAGTCGATCTCGGAGGTCGTGGGCGCGACATGAACCACGTGCACGTTCACTCGCGGCGGACGCACGCGGCCGCCGTCGTCGCAGCCGGCGAGCGCGCCGGCGAGCGGCAGCAGGAGGACGGCAATGGGTCGGAATGCTTTGCTCATGACGTCGGGCATGCGGAGGAGGCGGGTAATGTTACAGGCTCACCCGCGCCGAAGGCGAGGAGGCGCGGTGCGGCCCGGTCTGGTGCGAGCCGGCGAGCCGCCGGTACAATCGGGGCTCGATTTGCGGCGGCAACGTCGAGGGAATGCGCTCGAGCGGAACCATGGCGGGCTTCACCGCCAAACCCCAGAACCATGACTCGGGATTGTTCGCGGCGCCGTTCGGCCGGCTCATCGCGCTCGCCGTGAGCCCGGCCGCGGCCCCCGCAGGGCGGCGGCCCGACGAGCCGATCGCGATCGAGCGCCGGGCGTGACGATCGTGCTGCGCACGGCCCGCGGCTGCGCTGCGGCGTTGGCCCTTCTCGTGTCCGCGTCCCGATTCGCGGCGGCCGAGTATGCCGAGCCGTTTCGCACGCGCAACCTGAGCCCGCTCGTCTCGATGTTCGGGGTTCCGTCGTGGGAGATGCCGCTGCTCGGCACGCGGGTCGAGGTCACGTCGGAGCTCGCGAATCACTACCGGCTCTCGCGCGCGGGCGGCGAGACGCTGATCCTCGACGGCGAGACGTGGCGCACGAGCGTTGCGGTGCGCCACGGGTTCTCCGGCGGATGGTCCGTCGGCGCTGAGATCCCGTACTACCGCCAATCCGGCGGCATGCTCGACAACGTCATCGATGCGTGGCACTCGGTTTTCAATCTGCCGGACGGCGGCCGCAACCGCCGTGAGGAAGACCAGCTCGCGTTCGTTCTGGCGGACCGCGCCGGCACGTTCTTCACGCTCGACGGGCGCGGCCGCGGGCTCGGCGACCTGCAGCTCGAGCTCGGCCGCCGCCTCGGAGCGGGCGAAGGCTACCTGCTCCAGGGGACGTTGAAGGTGCCGACCGGGGACGAGGACGTGCTCGCCGGAAGCGGCGAGTTCGATCTCGCTGTCACGTTGACGCGAACGCGACGAGTCGTCGTCCGGAATCGACCGGCTGCTTTCTTCTGGGGCGTAGGCGGCATGCTGATCGGCGAGCCGGAACGCATCCGCTTCGACGCGCGCCGCGCCGGCCTTCTCGCGATGCTCGGCGGAAGCTTCAAGCCGTGGATGCGCACGGGATTCAAGGCGCAGCTCGACGTCCACTCCGCGCTCTACGACTCGCCGCTCGATGAGATCGGCAAACCCGGCGTCCAGGCGACGATCGGCGGGTGGCGGGAAATCAATCCGCGCGCCGTTGTCGAAGTGGCCGTGAACGAGGATGTCGCGGTCAGCACGTCGCCGGACGTCGTCCTGCACGTCTCATTCGAATGGCTGTTCTGAGCCGGCTTCGGCGCGGAGGGCGGTGTGCCGCGGCCGCAGGGCTCGCGGCTGCGCTTCTTGCCGCATGCGGCGGCGGGGAGCGCGGGCCGCGCACGGCGACCTCGGCGGCTGACTTGACGGCCGCCGAGGGAGCGGAGCGCACGGGCGCTGACTATCCGGCTGGCGCGAGCGCTGACGACGCGGCCGCCGCGGGAGCTGGCTACGCGGCCGCCGTCGGCGCCGAGCACGCCGGCCCGGCCGGCGCCCGCGGGCCCACTCCCGCCGCGCCGAAGGCTTTCGCCGACCCGCGCTTCGCGAACGCCGATCTCGGCCGCGGCGAGGTCCTGAGCTACGCGTGCCGGGCGTGCCACTCGCTCGCGGCCGGGGAGGAGAGCCCGATCGGCCCCCCTCTGCACGGCGTCTTCGGGCGCCCGGCGGGCGCTGTCCCGGGGTTCGAGTACTCCCGAGCGCTGCGCGAGTCGGGCATAGTGTGGACGCCGGAGGCGCTCGACGCGTGGCTCTCCGCGCCCGCGGACTTTCTCCCCGGCAACGCGATGGCCTTCGCGGGGTTCCACTCGGCCGAGGACCGGCGCGACTTGATTGCGTATCTCCTCGAGGAGACGAGCAGACCCGCGCAGCGCTGACCGCGGGCGGCCGCGGCGGCCCGCGGTGCGTCGGAATGCTTTACGACCGCGCGTCGAATCCGAGCACGGGCCCGCGCCGGGCAAGGCGGACGGCCGCCGGTCCGCTTCTTGCATGTGACGTGCGTCTCAAAGTGGGAAGCGCCATGTCGAACGGACGACCGCGGCCGATCGTCGCGGACGCATCGCCTCGGTTCGCGGAGCGTCGCAGCGGGCACGACCGCCGGCGGGCGAGCGTGCGCACCTTCATTCAGGGCGGATTGAACCCGCGCCGGCGCAGCAGCGGGCGCCGGTGGGACGACGGCGGGCTCGTGGACTGGCACGAGCCGCATCTGCTCTTTCTCGCGGTCGCGATTCTCCTCTTGAGCGTCACGGACGCCTTCCTGACGATCACGCTGATCGGGCACGGGGCACAAGAGGTGAATCCCGTGATGAGCCTCGTGCTCGAGAAGCAGCCGCAGCTTTTCGCTGCGGCGAAGATCGGTCTGACGTGCGCCGGCATACTCGTCCTCGTCGCCTGTGCGCGGGCCCGGGTCTTCCGGGTCCTCCGCGTCTCCACCGTCATTCATTGGTGTTTGCTGAGCTACGCCGCGTTGATCGGCTACGAGTGCTGGCTGCTCCGCGCGATCGCCTGAGCGCTCGCGTTTGAAGTTGATCTTCGTTTGGCTACACTACGCCGGCCTTTCGGCTCGAGCGGCATGATGCCCGCCGGTGCGCCTCTCCGGTTTCGAGTCCCGGTAATGAGCAGTACGTTATTCAAGCAGCAGCTCCGATCGACCCCCCTCCAAGGCGCGAACGCCAGCTTCATCGAAGCGCTCTACGAGTCCTACCTCGAGTCGCCGGCGAGCGTGCCGGAGGTATGGCGGCGTCTGTTCGACGACATCGGCTCGGCTCCGGACGACGTCGCGCACGGGCCGATCGTCGCCGCGATCGGCAAGAGGCTGAAGACGCATCCGGCCGCGGGCGCGGTGGCGGCGAGGGTGTCGGCGCCCGCCGACGCGCCGGCGAGCGAGAAGCAGGCCGCCGTGTCGCGCCTGATCCAGGTCTACAGCCTGCGCGGCCACCAAATCGCCGATCTCGACCCTCTGGGGCTGTGGAAGCGGCATACGCCGCAGGTCCTGAAGCTCGACTTTCTCGGGATAGAGCCGGCCGATTTCGATCGCGAGTTCTATACCGGCGGCCTGGCGGGCACCGGGCATGCGCGCATGAAGCTGCGCGACATCCTCGCGCTGCTGCAGAAGATCTACTGCGGCAAGCTCGCGGCGGAGTTTGCGCACATCTCCCGGGCTCGCGAGCGCTTGTGGCTGCGCGAGCGGTTCGAGGACTGCATGGCGCACTGGCAGATCACGAAGGACGAGCAGCTTGCGATCCTCCGTAGCCTGACCCGCGCCGAAGGCATCGAGCGCTATCTCAATACCAAGTACGTCGGTCAAAAGCGCTTCTCGCTCGAGGGCGGCGAGACGCTCATTGCGATTCTCGACGATCTGATCCAGCGCGCCGGCGAGCGGGGCGTCCAAGAGATCGTGATCGGCATGGCGCACCGCGGGCGGCTCAACGTTCTGGTGAACGTGCTCGGCAAGTCGCCGCAGGAGCTTTTCTCGGAGTTCGAGGACTCTTACGATCTCGCGGCGCTCAAGGGCTCGGGCGACGTGAAATACCATCTCGGCTTCTCGTCGGATCTGCGCACGCCGGGAGGGAACGTGCACGTCGTGCTCGCGTTCAACCCGTCGCACCTCGAGATCGTGGACCCGGTCGTCGAAGGCTCCGTCCGTGCCCGCCAGGATCGGCGCGGGGACCGTGACGGCGACGAGGTGGTTCCGGTGCTGATCCACGGGGACGCGGCCGTGGCGGGGCAGGGCGTCGTCGCCGAGACGTTGCAGCTGTCGCAGACCCGGGCCTTCTACACCGGCGGCACGATCCACATCATCATCAACAACCAGATCGGCTTCACGACGAGCGATCCGTCGGACACGCGCTCCACGCCGTACTGCTCCGACATCGCGAAGATGATCGAGGCGCCGGTCTTCCACGTGAACGGCGACGACCCCGAGGCCGCGGTCGCGGCGATCCGGCTCGCGCTCGCCTATCGTCAGAGGTTTCACAAGGACGTCTTCATCGATCTCGTCTGCTACCGCCGTTTGGGGCACAACGAGGCGGACGAGCCCGCAGCGACGCAGCCGATCATGTACCAAACGATCCGGCGGCACCCGAGCGTCCTGTCGATATACGGCCGCAAGCTCAACGAGCTCGGCGTCGTCTCGAAGGAAGACCTCGACGAAATCGCGGACGCATACCGCACGTGCCTCGACGAGGGGCGCAACCCGAACGACGACGCCCTCGGCATGCTCGGCAACCAGCACACGGTCGATTGGAGCCGCTACCAGCAGGCCGGGCTCGGCGAGTCCGTCGACACCGGCTTGCCGATGCCCGAGATCGAGCGCCTGTCGGCGCTGATGAACCGCGTTCCGCCGGACTTCCAGCTTCATCCGCGCGTGCAGCGCATCATCGAAGACCGGCGGCGAATGGCCGCGGGCGAGATCGACGCGGACTGGGGCTTCGCGGAGAACCTCGCGTACGCGTCGCTCCTCGCCGAGCGCTTCCACGTGCGCCTCATCGGTCAGGACACGCGGCGAGGGACGTTTTTCCACCGGCACGCCGCGCTGTTCAACCAGGCGAACGGCGAGGTGTACATTCCGCTCGCTCACGTCGTCGAAGACGAGAGCGCGTTTCTCGTCGCCGACTCCATCCTGTCCGAGGAGGCGGTGCTCGGCTTCGAGTACGGCTACAGCACCACGTCGCCCGATTGCCTCGTCATCTGGGAGGCGCAGTTCGGCGACTTCGCGAACGGCGCGCAAGTGCTGATCGATCAGTTCATCTCGTCGGGCGAAGCCAAGTGGGGCCGGCTTTCGGGGCTCACGCTGTTCCTGCCGCACGGCTACGAGGGACAGGGGCCGGAGCATTCCTCCGCGCGTCTCGAGCGCTTCCTCCAGCTTTGCGCCGAGCACAACATGCAGGTGTGCGTCCCTTCAACGCCGGCGCAGATGTTTCACCTGCTCAGGCGCCAAATGCTGCGCCCGCTGCGCAAGCCGCTGGTCGTCATG
Source organism: Gammaproteobacteria bacterium (assembly GCA_036381015.1). NCBI lineage: Bacteria > Pseudomonadati > Pseudomonadota > Gammaproteobacteria > Gammaproteobacteria bacterium. The sequence continues at coordinate 25,331 of DASVDR010000026.1, read as the reverse complement.
ACGCCGAAAAGCCTGCTGAGACACCGATTGTCGGTGTCCTCGCTCGAGGACTTTGCCGGCGGGCGGTTCCACCCGCTCATCGGCGAGGTCGAGGCGCTCGACGAGAAAAAGGTGCGTCGCATCGTGTTCTGCAGCGGCAAGGTCTATTACGAGCTTGCGGAGACCCGCCGCGCGGAGAAGCTCGATCGCGTCGCCATCGTGCGCATCGAGGAGCTTTACCCGTTCCCGATCGAGGACTACGCGCGCACGATCGCGCGCTACCCGAACGCGAAAGAGATCATCTGGTGCCAGGAGGAGCCCCAGAATCAGGGCGCGTGGTACCAGATCCGCCACCGGCTTCAGGAACCGCTGACGGACGCGCATCAGCTGTTCTATGCGGGTCGGCCCGGTGCCGCGGCGCCGGCGTCCGGCATCCACTCGCTGCACGTGCGGCAGCAACGGGCGTTGGTATCCGCCGCCCTTGCGGCCGACACGCGCGAGCGACAATCATCCCTGGCCAAGCGCGCTTAGAAGGCAAAGGTGAGCATCGAGGTCAAAGTTCCGCAGCTTCCGGAGTCCGTCGCCGACGCGACGCTCGTCGCCTGGCACAAGAAAGCGGGAGAGAGCGTTCGCCGGGATGAGAATCTCGTCGACCTCGAGACCGATAAAGTAGTGCTGGAAGTTCCTGCGCCAAGTGACGGAATAATCAAAGAAATTAAAGTTCAAGACGGCTCGACCGTGACGGCCGGCCAGGTGCTCGCCGTGCTCGAAACCGGCGACGCGGCGAAGGCGGCGGCGCGTGCCGAGCCCGAGGCGCAGGAGGGCGCGGTCGCCGCCGAGGCGGCGGCCCGCGAAGCCGTCCGCGAGAGGACGCCGGCGGAGAAGCGGCCGGAGCCTGCACCCGTCGAGCCCGCGCGGCTCGACGTCCGGCGGGGCGCGGCCGACGAGCGGCGCGCTGCGCCCGAGCCTCCTCTCGAAGCCCGTGAGGCCGCGCCGCGGATGGGGCCGGCCGTGCGTAAGCTCGTCGAGGAGCACGACATCGACCCGGCGGCCATCCGGGGCTCCGGGCGCGAAGGGCGCGTGACGAAGGCCGACGTGCTCGACTACCTCGCGAGCACGCAGTCCACGGCGGCCACGGCGTTCGACGAGGAGGCGCGGCCGTCGGTGCCGCCGCCGGCCACGGCCCGCGCGGAGCAGCGCGTCGCGATGACGCGGCTGCGGAGGCGAATCGCGGAGCGGCTCGTGGAAGCGCAGCGGACGGCGGCGATGCTCACGACCTTCAACGAGGTCGACATGACGGCCGTGATGGAGTTGCGCCGGCGCTATCAGGAGGAGTTCCAGAAGAAGAACGAAATCAAGCTCGGCTTCATGTCGTTCTTCGTGCGCGCGTCGATCGAGGCGTTGCGCCAGTTTCCGCTGCTGAACGCGTCGATCGACGGCACCGACATCATCTACCACGAGTACTTCGACATCGGCGTCGCGGTGTCCAGCGAGCGGGGCCTGCTCGTTCCGGTGCTGCGCAACGCCGAGAACATGAGCTTCGCCGAGATCGAGAAGACGATCGCGGATTTTGCCCGCCGCGCAGGCACCGGCGACATCGGGCTCGACGAGCTGACGGGCGGCACGTTCACGATCACTAATGGCGGCGTGTTCGGCTCGCTGATGTCGACGCCGATCATCAATCCCCCGCAGAGCGGCATCCTCGGGATGCACAAGATCCAGGAGCGGCCGATGGCCGTCGACGGCAAGGTCGAGATCCGGCCGATGATGTACCTCGCTTTGACTTACGATCATCGCATTGTCGACGGGCGCGAGGCCGTTCAGTTCCTCGTGCACGTCAAACGATCGCTGGAAGACCCGGCGAGGCTGATCCTGCAAATCTGAGCGTCCAAATGAACGACAACAATTTCGACGTCGTCGTGATCGGCGGCGGTCCGGCGGGTTATCCGGCCGCGATTCGGGCCGCTCAGCTCGGCCTGTCGACCGCCTGCGTGGACGAATGGACCGCGCCCGACGGCAGCCGCCCGTTCGGCGGCACGTGCCTGAACGTCGGATGCATTCCGTCGAAGGCGCTGCTCGAGTCCTCGGAGCTCTATCACCGCGCGCACACGGAGCTCAACACGCACGGCATCCGGATCGGATCGCTCGAGCTCGATCTCGCGGCGATGCTGGATCGCAAGCGGTCGATCGTGAAGCAGCTCACGTCCGGGATCGAGGCGCTGTTCAAAGCGGCGGGCGTCACGGCGGTCAAAGGTCACGGCCGGCTCACGAGCGGCAACCGGGTGGAGGTCGACGGCGGCGACGGCAAGCGGGTGCTCGAGGCGAAGCACGTGGTGATCGCGACGGGCTCGGCGCCCATGGAGCTGCCGGTCGCGAAGTTCGACGGCGAGCTCATCGTGGACTCCGCCGGCGCGCTCGAGTTCTCGCAAGTGCCGAAGCGGCTCGGCGTGATCGGCGCCGGGGTGATCGGCCTCGAGCTCGGCAGCGTCTGGCGTCGGCTCGGCTCGGAGGTCGTGCTGCTCGAGGCGCTCGACACCTTCTTATATGCGGTCGATCAGCAGGTCGCGACCGAGGCGCTGCGTCAGTTCAAGCGGCAGGGCCTCGACGTTCGGCTCGGTGCGAAGGTCACGGGCGCGGACGCGCGCGGCGGCCGCGTCAAGGTGCGATACGAGCAGGAGGGCGCGGCGCGGGAGCTCGAGGTCGATCGCCTGATCGTTTGTGTCGGCCGGCGGCCCTACACGGACGGGCTGCTCGGGCCGGGAACCGGCGTCGAGCTCGACGAGCGCGGCTTCATCAAGGTCGACGGGAGCTGCCGAACGACGGCGCGGGACGTTTGGGCGGTCGGCGACGTCGTGCGCGGTCCGATGCTCGCGCACAAGGGGACCGAGGAAGGCGTGATGGTGGCCGAGCTGATCGCGGGTCATACCGCCGAGGTCAACTACCGCACGATCCCGTCGGTGATTTACACCGCCCCCGAGATCGCGTGGGTGGGTTCGACCGAGGAGCAGGTCAAGGCGGAGGGCCGCAAGTACAAGGTCGGGACGTTCCCGTTCTCCATCAACGGCCGCGCGAAGGCGCTGCAGCAGACGGCCGGCTTCGTCAAGCTCATCGCCGACGGCGAGTACGACGACATCCTCGGTGTGCACATCATCGGGCCGATGGCCGGGGAGCTCGTCGCCGAAGCCGTCGTCGCGATGGAATTTTCCGCTTCGGCCGAAGACTTGCAGCGGACAATTCACGCTCATCCGACCTTGAGCGAAGCCCTCCACGAAGCGGCGCTCGGCGCCGACAAGCGCGCGATTCACGCGATCAACCGCTGAACAAAGGTGTCAGACACCTTTTCCGCGCGGGAAAAGGTGTCTGACACCTTTTTCTGAGCGAGGCCATTTTTCGCCTCTTTTCGCGCCGATTTCGCCTCTTTTCGACGCACCCGATTCCTGTCGCGATCGCCGGCCGAATGCCGTTATGATAGGCGCCGGCGGGCGGATGGGTCCGCCGTGTGGGTTACGGAGTTTTCGAGTACGGGGCAGGGGGTGTCCGAAGAATCCGAGCGCGAGCCGGGCTCGCATCGACTCGGACGGATGCTCGTGGGGGGGACGTCGCGGCGCCGCGCCGCATGCGCCCGCCCCGATGCCGTCGTTCAGCAAGATGCCGGGAGTGCAGTGACATGGCGGGTCACAGCAAATGGGCCAACATCCGCTTCAGGAAAGGCGCCCAGGATGCCAAGCGCGGCAAGATCTTCACGAAGCTGATCCGCGAGATCACGATCGCTGCGCGCGCGGGCGGGGGCGACCCCGCTTCGAATCCCCGCTTGCGCCTCGCCATCGACAAAGCGAAGGCGCAGAGCATGCCGAAGGAGAACATGGAACGCGCGATCAAGCGCGGCACCGGCGAGCTCGAGGGCACGCAGTACGAGGAGGCGCGCTACGAGGGCTACGGTCCCGGAGGCGTGGCGGTGATGGTCGACTGCCTCACGGACAATCGCAACCGCACCGTCGCCGATGTGCGGCACGCGTTCTCGAAGCACGGCGGCAACCTCGGCGCCGACGGCTCGGTGGCCTACCTCTTCACGCAGCTCGGGCAGCTGACCTATCCCCGGGGCAGCGACGAGAATCGCCTCATGGACGCGGCGATCGAGGCGGGCGCGTCCGACGTCGTCACGAACGAGGACGGCAGCGTCGACGTGCTGACCGCCCCCGAGGACTTCGAGGCCGTGCGCGATGCGATGGTGAGCGCCGGCCTCGAGCCGGAGACCGCGGAGGTCACGATGCGCGCTTCGACGAAGGTCAGGATCGAGGCCGGGCAGGCCGAATCGCTGCTGAAGCTCCTCGACGCGCTCGACGAGCTCGACGACGTGCAGAACGTCTACACGAATGCGGACATTCCCGAGGAGCTGCTGGAGGAGACGGCCTAGCGCCGCCCGAGCGGCGCTTCCGCCGTCCTGCCGGCCTGCGCGTCTGTGAACGGTTGCGTGCGCATTCTCGGGATCGATCCTGGATCGCAGGTCACGGGCTTCGGGATCGTCGACGCGAGAGGCGCCGTGGCGCGGGCCGTCGAATGGGGCAGCATTCGCACGGCCGGGGAGCACTGCGAACGGCTGCGTCTGATCTTCGAGGGGCTCGGCCGCGTCGTCGCCGAGTTTCAGCCGACCGAGATCGCGATCGAGAGCATATTCGTGCACCGCAATGCCGACAGCGCGTTGAAGCTCGGGCAAGCTCGCGCAGCAGCGCTTTGCGCCACTTTCCGCGCCCGCATTCCCGTCTTCGAATACTCGCCGCGCCACATCAAGAAGGCGGTCGTGGGCCGCGGCGGAGCGGAGAAGATTCAGGTTCAGCGCATGGTGAAGATGATGCTCGGGCTCCGCGACGACGTGCAGGCCGACGCCGCCGACGCGCTCGCGGCGGCGATCTGTCACGCGCATTCACGCGGCGCCCGCGCGACGTTGCTCGAGGCGACGGGGGGTCCGTGATCGGCTTCCTCAAAGGGACGCTCGTGAGCAAGCGGCCGCCGTCGCTGACGGTCGAGGTCGCGGGCGTCGGCTACGAGGTCGATGCGCCGATGTCCACGTTCTACAAGCTGCCGGAGCTCGGCCAGCCTCTGACGCTCGTCACGCATTTGCTCGTGCGGGAGGACGCACACGTGCTCTACGGGTTCGTCACCGAAGCCGAGCGCTCGCTTTTTCGCAGCCTGCTGAAAGTCAGCGGCGTGGGAGCCCGCATCGCGCTCGCCGTGCTGTCCGGCATGAGCGTCGAAGGTTTTTATCAGTGCATCCGCGAGAAGGATCTCGCGAGCCTCACGAAGATTCCGGGCGTAGGCCGCAAGACGGCCGAGCGCCTGCTGGTCGAAATGGCCGATCGTGTGCCGCAGCAGCCGGGCCGCGTCGTCCCGCTGCGTGCAACCACGGCAGAGAGCGAGGCGCACGACGCGCTGCTCGCGCTCGGCTACAAGGCCGGCGAGGTCGAGAAGATGCTGAAGGGGCTCAATACGCAGGGGATGGCGACGGAAGAGCTGATCCGCGAGGCGCTGAGGCGCGTGCACTCAGCCGGAGGTCGGCCATGAGCGACGAGGCGCGCGTCGTCGAGCGGGCTGCGTCCCGCGAGGATGAGGCGTTCGATCGCGCGGTGCGCCCGCGAACGCTTGCCGACTACGTCGGCCAGCCGCGCGTCAAGGAGCAGATGAGCATCTTCATCGCCGCCGCACGGCAGCGGAACGAAGCGCTCGATCACACGCTGCTGTTCGGGCCGCCGGGGCTCGGCAAGACCACGCTCGCGCACATCGTCGCGAACGAGCTCGGCGTGAACCTCCATCAGACGTCGGGTCCCGTGCTCGAGCGCGCCGGGGATCTCGCCGGTCACCTGACGAGTCTCGAGCCGCGCGACGTGCTGTTCATCGACGAGATTCACCGGCTGAGCCCGGTGGTCGAAGAGGTGCTGTATCCGGCGCTCGAGGACTACCAGCTCGACATCGTCATCGGCGAGGGGCCGGGAGCGCGCTCCATCAAGATCGACCTGCCGCCGTTCACGCTGATCGGAGCCACGACGCGCGCGGGGCTCTTGACGTCGCCGCTGCGCGACCGCTTCGGCATCACGCAGCATCTCGAGTTCTACGGCATCGAGGATTTGATGCGGATCGCGCGTCGCACGGCCGGGATCTTGGACCTGCCGATGAACGAGGACGGCGCGCGCGAGATCGCCGCACGGTCGCGCGGCACCGCGCGGATCACGAACAGGCTCGTGCGCCGCGTGCGGGACTACGCGCAGGTGAAGGCGGACGGGCGCGTGGACGGCGACGTGGCTCGGGCGGCGATGGATCTGCTCCAGGTGGATCCGAACGGCTTCGATTCGATGGATCGGAAGCTGCTTTTGACGGTCATCGAGAAATTCGACGGTGGACCCGTCGGGGTCGACAGCCTCGCCGCAGCGGTCGGCGAGGAGCGCGGCACGCTCGAGGACGTCGTCGAGCCGTACCTGATACAGGAGGGCTTTCTGAAGAGGACGGCACGGGGCCGTGTGGCGACGCGGGCCGCCTACCGGCACTTCGATTTGCCTTTTCCGGCCGAGCGCGAGTTGCCGGAGACGGCGAGCCTTTTCGATTGAGCTCGCGGGCCGGGAAAACGCCGAAGACGCGGAATGAAGGAGCTCGTTTTGCCGGTGAGGGTCTACCTCGAGGACACGGACGCGCAGGGCGTCGTGTACAACGCGAGCTACTTTCGCTTCATGGAGCGAGCCCGCACCGAATGGCTCCGGGCCCGCGGCGTCGATCACGATGAGCTGCGCGACCGGCACGCCGTGCTGCTCGTGCTGGCGCGCGTAGAGGCGCGGTTCACGGCACCTGCACGGCTCGGAGACCTGCTGCACGTGCGGGCGGCCGTGTCGAAGGCGCGCGGCGCACGCGTCGTGTTCGCGCACGAGATCCGCCGCAGTACGGCGGACGGCGAGTTGGTGTGCAGCGCGACGGCCGAAGTCGCGTGCATGGATGCCGAGCGCGGCGGACCGAGCAGGCTGCCGCCGGCTTTACTGAACGAGTGGAACCGATGAACAACGATCTTTCGATAGTGACTCTGGTGCTCGAAGCGAGCCCCGTCGTACAAGCCGTCTTGCTGTTGCTCCTGATCGCGTCGATCGCGTCGTGGGCCGTGATCATCGAGAAGCGGCGCACGCTGAAGCAGGCGGTCGGCGGCGCGAACGAGTTCGAGGAGAGCTTTTGGTCGGGAGGCGACCTCGCGACCCTGTACCGGGAGATCTCGCATAGCGACGAGACGACGCAGGGGATGGCGGGCATCTTCGAGGCCGGCTTTCGCGAGTTCGGCCGGCTGCGTCAGGAAGGCGGACTGCCGGCCGAGCAGATCGTCGAAGGCGCGCGCCGCTCGATGCACGTGTCGCAGCTGCGCGAGATGGATCGGCTCGAAAGCAATCTTTCATTCCTCGCCACGGTCAGCAACACGAGCCCCTATGTCGGCCTCTTCGGCACCGTGTGGGGCATCATGAACGCGTTCTACTCGCTCAGTAACCTCCAGAGCGCGACGATCGCCGTGGTGGCGCCGCACATCTCCGAGGCGCTGATCGCTACGGCGATGGGACTCTTCGCGGCGATCCCGGCGGGCATCGCATACAACCGCTACGCGGATCAGGTTGGGCGTCTCGAAGTGCGCTACGGCACGTTCATGGAGGAGCTTTCGGCAATCTTCCAGCGCAGCGCCGCCCGTAAGGACGCGCATCAGGGAGCGGCGGCATGATTCGCCCGGCGGGCAAGCGGCGGCTGATGAGCGAGATCAACGTCGTTCCGTACATCGACGTGATGCTCGTGCTGCTGATCATCTTCATGATCACGGCGCCGCTGCTGACACAAGGCATCAACGTGGATCTGCCCGAGGCCGGAGCGCAGCCGCTCGATCCGAACGAGCTCGGCGACAACGAGCCGCTCGTGCTCAGCGTCGACCGCGAAGGGCGCTTCTATCTCAACATCGGCGAAGACGTCGAGACGCCGATCGACGACGCGACGGTGCTCGAGCGCACGTCAGCCGTGCTTCGCCGCAACCCCGAGACCCCGGTGCTCGTGAAGGCCGATCAGGGTGTCGAGTACGGCCGGGTCGTGACCGGCATGGCGCTGCTTCAGCAGGCCGGGGCGAAGAAGATCGGTCTTCCGACGGATCCGCCCGACCCGGAGTCGCAGTAGCCCGCGCTCAGCCCGATGGGATCGCCGATACGCCAGCACTCCGGATCCGTTCTGCTGTCGGTGGCGCTGCATGCCGCGGTGTTCGCCGCGTTCGCGTTCGGCATCGATTTTCGGCCGCAGCCGCGCGAGCTGCAGGGTACGGTGATCCAGGCGGCGATCGTCGACCCGGCCGCGCTGGCCCGAACGGAGGAGGCGCGGGCCGAGGCGGAGCGGCGGGCGCGCGAGGAGGCAGAACGGCGGGCGCGCGAGGAAGAGCAGCGGCGCTTGCAGGCCGAGCGGGAGGCAGCGGAGCGCGCCGAGCAGGAGCGGCTCGCCGAGGAGGCGCGCCAAAGAGCGGAGGCCGAGGAGCGCGAGCGTCAAGAGCAGGCGCGTCTTCAGCGCGAGCGCGAGGAGCAGGCGCGCCGCGAGGAAGCGGAGCGCCAGGCGCGGGCCGAGGCCGAGCGTCAGGCCCGCGAGGAGGCCGAGCGTCAGGCGCGGGCCGAGGCCGAGCGGCGGGCGCGCGAGGAGGCCGAGCGAAAGCGCCGCGAGGAGGAGGAGAGGCGCCGGCAAGAGGAGCTCGAGCGGCAGCGTCTCGCCGAGGAGGAGCGCAAGCGCCGAGAGGCGGAGGAGGCCGCGCGGCGTCAGGCCGAGCTCGAAGCGCAGCTCGCGAGCGAGCTCGCGGCGGAGGAGGAGCGGCTGCAGGCGATGCAGTCCGGGGAGCTCGACGAGTATACGCGCCTGATCCAGAACCGGATCGAGCAGAACTGGTTTCGCCCGGCCACCGCACGGCCCGGCATCGACTGCGAGGTGCACGTCACGCAGATTCCGAGCGGCGAGGTCATCAGCGCGCGGGTCGTTCGCTGCAACGGTGACGACGCCGTCGTGCGCTCGATCGAGGCCGCCGTGCTGCGCGCGTCGCCGCTGCCGTTGCCGTCGAACCCGGCGCTGTTCGAGCGTAACCTCGTCATCCGCTTCGTTCCGGACGAGTAGCCGGCGGGCCGGAGAGGAGGACGCGCGCGAACGCGCGGCGGCGATCCCGAAGGAATGAACGAACATGGACAGAGGAGCTCGATGATCAGCAACGTCGTCACGAAGCGGGGCATTCGGGCCGCCGCGATACAAGCCGCCGCAGCCCTTTGGCTCGTCACGCTCGCTCCGGCCGCACAGGCTCAGCTCAGCATCGAAATCCGCCGCGGCGTCGAGCGCCCGGTGCCGATTGCGGTCGTGCCGTTCGGCTGGGAAGGGTCCGGGCCGGCACCGTACGACCTCGCCGGCGTCGTTGCCGCGGATCTCGGCAACAGCGGCCGTTTCGAGCCGGTGCCGGTCGCCGACCTGGTGTCGCGGCCCACGCAGCCGGTTCAGGTCAATTTCCAGGACTGGCGCATCAGCGAAGTGGACGTGCTCGTGATCGGGCAGCTCCGCTCCACCGGAGCCGACCAGTACACGGCGGAGTTCCAGCTCTTCGACGTGCTGCGCGGGCGGCAGCTGCTCGGGTTCCGGCTCACATCGAGCCGCGCGGACTTGCGCGCCACGGGCCACCGGATCGCCGACATGATCTTCGAGGAGCTCACCGGCATCCCGGGCGTGTTCGGCACGCAGATCGCATACGTCAGCGAGCTGCGGGACGGGACCGGCCAGCCGCGTTATCAGCTGATCGTCGCCGACGCGGATGGTGCGAACCCGAGGGTCATCGCCGACTCCCCGCGGCCGCTGATGTCGCCGGCCTGGTCGCCCGACGGTCGGCGCATCGCCTACGTCTCGTTCGAAGGCGATCAGTCCGCGATCTACGTGCAGACGCTGCGCACCGGCAACCGCGAGCGGGTTTCGGCGCGGGCGGGGGTCAACGGCGCGCCGACCTTCTCGCCGGACGGCCGGCGCCTCGCGCTGACGCTCTCGCTGAACGACGGGAACCTCGACGTCTACACGCTCGACCTCACCACTCAAGTCATCCGGCGTCTCACCGACAGCCCGGCGATCGACACCGAGCCCGCATGGGCGCCCGACGGCGAAACGATCTACTTCATGTCCGACCGCTCCGGGGGCCCGCAAGTCTATCGCGTGTCCGCGGAAGGGGGCCGAGCCCAGCGCGTCACCTTCGAAGGCGCCTACAACGCGCGGCCGCGGGTCTCGCCCGACGGCGAGCAAATCGCGGTCGTGCATCAGACCCAGCAAGGCGATTTCCGGATCGCGGTCGTCGACCCCGACAGCGGTCTGACGCAGGTTCTCAGCAACGGCCGACTCGACGAGTCCCCGAGCTTCGCGCCGAACGGCGCCGTGCTCATCTATGCGACGAAGGAGAGCGGCAAGGGCGTGCTCGCGTCCGTGAGCACCGACGCCCGCATCCAGCAGGAGATCGCATCGGGTGAAGGCGACGTGCGCGAGCCGGCATGGTCGCCGTTTCCGCGGCCTTGATCTTGATCTTAGGGAGAGTTTAAGAACAATAGCTAGCTATTTGTATTGCTTAATTTTGAGGAAACTAAAATGTTTCGAACCAGCGTCATCCTCACGTGCGTCCTCGGCGCCCTCGCGCTCGCGGCGTGCGGCAATCGTGCGAACACATTGCCCGACGTGGAATCGGATACGGCCGGCGAGGGGGCTGCCGGAGCGTCCACGAGCGGCATCGGTACGGGAGGCGACATCGGCGTGACCGCCGCCGAGCAAGAGCGTCAGCAACTGCTTGACCAGCTGATCGTTTATTTCGAGTTCGACCAGAGCGACGTGCCGGCGCAGTTCAACGACATGCTCGCCGCCCACGGCCAATACCTTGCCTCGCATCCCGATGCTCGGCTTCGACTCGAGGGGCACGCGGATGAGCGCGGGTCGCGCGAGTACAATATCGGGCTCGGCGAGCGGCGCGCCCAAGCCGTTCGGCGTATTCTTATGCTGCAAGGGGCTTCGGCGGAGCAGCTGAGCACGGTGAGCTACGGCGAGGAGCGTCCCGTAGCGCTCGGCAGCGACGAAGAAGCGTACCGCCTGAACCGTCGGGTCGAGCTCGTTTACCGGCAGTAAACGCAGCGTTCGCCGACGCAATCTCGAGGAGACCGCCGTGAGAAGCGTATGGTCCGTCCTTCCGATCGGCGTCGTTGCGATCGGCTCGCTCGCCGGTTGCAGCACGCTGACGCCCACCGACGATCCGGTCTATCTCCGTCTCACCGATCTCGAGGCGCGGCTGATGCGCATCGAGAGGGTCGTCAACAACCAGAGCCTGATCGAGCTCGCCGGTCAGGTCGAGCAGCTGCGCGCGGAGACTCAAGAGCTGCGGGGGCAAGTGGAGACGCTCAGGTTCGAGATGGAGAGCGGCGCCGACCGCGACCGGCAGCTTTATCTCGACGTCGATCAACGGCTGCAAGCCCTCGAGCAGGCGCAGGCGCGCAACGCCTCGCCGCGGCCGCGCGGCGGCGCGTTCGGCGCGGGCCCCGATCTCGGAAACGACGCCGGCGCTCCGAGCTTCGGCGACGGCACGCGGGCGCCCGCGGGCGGGCGCTCGACCGCCGGCGCCTCCACGGGTACCGAAGCGGCGGCGCAGCCCCTGGTGGCCGGCAGCGACCAGGACAACTATCGCGCGGCCTTCGACCTCATCGAGGCACGCCGCTATGCGGAGGCGTCCGACGCGTTCGCGCAGTTCCTGGCCGCGTTCCCGGACAGCCCGCTCGCGGACAACGCGCAGTACTGGCTCGCCGAGACGAAGTACGTGCAGCAGCAGTTCGCGGAGGCGCTGCCGGAGTTCCAGAAGGTCATCGATCTGTATCCGCAGTCGGCGAAGATTCCGGACGCGCTGCTCAAGATCGGCTTCTGCAACTTCGAGCTTCAGCAGTGGGACGCGGCGCGCACGGCGCTCGAGCAGGTGACGCGCGAGTATCCGGACACGACGGCCGCGCGCCTCGCCGCGGACCGGCTCCAGCGCCTCGAGCAGGAGGCGGGTTGAGCTCGTGGCCGCGTCACCGGTCGATGCCGTGCCGAGCGACGCGGCCGCGCTGCGCCTGAAGATCACCGAGATCTTCTATTCGGTCCAGGGAGAAGCGTCGCACAGCGGCTGGCCGACGGTTTTCGTCCGCCTCACCGGCTGTCCGCTCCGCTGCCGCTATTGCGACACGGCCTACGCGTTCACCGGAGGCGAGTGGCTCACGATCGGCGAGATCGCCGAACGCGTCGCGAGCCACGGCAGCCGCTACGTATGCGTCACCGGCGGCGAGCCCCTCGCTCAGCCGCGTTGCGCACGCCTGCTCGAGGCGCTGTGCGACGCCGGGTTCGAGGTCTCGCTCGAGACGAGCGGAGCGCTCGACATCTCGGGGGTCGACCCTCGCGTCAGCCGCGTCGTCGACGTGAAGACGCCCGGGTCGGGCGAATGCGCGCGCAACCGCTGGGAGAATCTCCCGCTGCTCACGTCTCGCGACGCCGTGAAGCTCGTGATCACCGGGCGCGAAGACTACGAATGGGCCAGGACATTCGTCGAGTCGCATCGCGACTTGCCGTGCACCGTGTTCTTCTCGCCGAGCTACGCGGAGCTCACCGCGCGAGATCTCGCCGAGTGGATTCTCGCCGACCGTCTGCCGGTGCGGCTGCAAGTGCAGCTGCACAAAGTGCTGTGGGGCGACGTGCCCGGGCGCTGAGCTCGCCATGCCGCGCGCGGTAGTGCTCCTGTCCGGCGGGCTCGATTCGGCGACCGCGCTCGCGATCGCGAGGCACGACGGCTACGAGTGCCATACGCTCGCCGTCGACTACGGGCAGCGGCATCGCGCCGAGCTCGCGGCGGCGGCGAGAGTTTCGCGTGCGCTCGGCGCCGCGGATCATCGCGAGCTGCCTATCCCGATCGGCCGCTTCGGCGGCTCGGCGCTGACGGACCCCGCGATCGACGTGCCGGAGCACGGCGGCGAAGGCATCCCGGTCACCTACGTCCCCGCGCGCAACACGGTGCTGTTGAGCCTCGCGCTCGGCCTCGCCGAGGTGCTCGGCGCCGACGCGATCTTCGTGGGAGTGAACGCCGTCGATTATTCCGGCTATCCGGACTGCCGGCCGGAGTTCATCGAGGCCTTCGCGGCGCTCGCGCGGGTCGCGACGAAGCAGGGTGTGGAGGGGCGGCCCGTCCGCATCGAGGCGCCGCTCCTCCGGATGAGCAAGGCGGACATCGTCCGGCGCGGCGCCGCGCTCGGCGTGGATTATTCGCTGACCGTTTCCTGCTACCGTGCCGACGAGGAGGGGCGGGCGTGCGGCCGATGCGATGCGTGCGCGCTCCGCAGCCAAGGCTTCGCGGCCGCCGGGATTGACGATCCGACTCGCTACTATCGAGAATGATCGCGAATCGAAGGCGGGATGGCGGTCTCGTTTGTGACGGCCGCGTCATCGAGTATCATCGCGAGCCCGCTCCGTTTTCATCCAGGCATTGCAGCCGGCGCCGGGCGGGCGAAGTCAAACGGGCCGTTAGCTCAGTTGGTAGAGCACCGGACTTTTAATCCGATGGTCGTAGGTTCGATTCCTACACGGCCCACCATCGCGCCTCGGCCCATCCCGTGAGCGCGATGAATGTAGACGTGGGCACAGCGCCGTGCGCTGAAGATCCCGAATGCCGAAAGGGCGGCTGCCGCTGCGAACGCCCGCGGGTCATGCGACTCGATAATCACAAACGTTAAGTAAAAAAAAGCCCCGCCGATATGACGGCGGGGCCGTAAAGGAGCCGCGGCTTAGAGAGGGGGATAGCCGCGACGGCGGCCCGGGGGGAGGATCGGGCCTGAACCTTTTATATAGGGTTGGAGATCGGCATTCCAACCGTCGCCGGACGGAGACGAGGGTGAGTGGGCGTATTCGTCGCTCGGGCTGTATCGCGCGACCGCTGCCTGACGCCATGGTGTTGCGGCTACCACTAAAACGAGCACCCGTCGCGCGCCCTCGCGTACGGGTTTCTCGATTTGAAAATTCGTCGCGACCCGATCAAAATCACGCATCCACTCCAACGGCCCGGTCCTTGGGGGCCGTCCCAAGGCTTTTGCCTTCAATAAGAGGTTACCAGGAGCTATGAGCCAACGAAGCTTGGAAGATCTGTTGAAGTCGGTAGGGAATCCGGTGGATATGCTCCGGAATTCACAGATCGGAGCCTACGTGTACCCGGTCGTTCCCGCCGAGTTCACGAACTGGCGCGACGAGCAGCGCGCCTGGCGCGAGACGTGCGTCCTCTTCGACCAGTCGCACCACATGGTGGACCTGTACATCGAGGGGCCGGACGCGCTGAAGATGCTTTCGCATCTGGCCATCAACACTTTCAAGAACTTCACGGTCAACAAAGCCAAGCAATTCGTGCCGTGCAGCTACGACGGCTACGTGATCGGGGACGGCATCCTGTTTCACCTCGAGCAAAACAAGCTCGTGTTCGTCGGCCGCGCGCCGTCGGCCAACTGGATCGAATTCCACGCGGCCACCGGCGGCTACGACGTCAAGGTCGAGAAGGACGACCGTTCGCCGTCGCGCCCGATGGGCAAGCCGGTCGTCAGAAAGTGCTACCGCTACCAGATTCAAGGCCCGAACGCGTGGCAAGTGATCGAGAAGCTGAACGGCGGGCCGGTTCCGACCATCAAGTTCTTCAACATGGGCACGATCAACATCGCCGGCCGCCAGGTGCGCGCGCTGCGCCACGGCATGGCGGGAGCGCCCGGCCTCGAGATCTGGGGGCCGTACGAGGAACGCGAGGAGATCCGTGCGGCGATCGTCGAGGCGGGTAAGGATTTCGGCCTGCATCAGGTGGGCTCGCGCGCCTACGCCACGAACACCCTCGAGTCCGGCTGGATTCCTTCGCCGCTTCCGGCCGTGTACACGGGCGAGAAGATGAAGGCGTACCGGGAATGGCTGCCGGCGGACAGCTACGAAGGCTCCGGCTCCCTGGGCGGAAGCTTCTACTCGAATAACATCGAGGACTACTACGTCACGCCTTACGAGATCGGCTACGGGCCGTTCGTGAAGTTCGACCACGACTTCATCGGCCGCGAAGCGCTCGAGAAGATTGCCGACAAGCCCCATCGCCACAAGGTCACGTTCGCATGGAACGGCGACGACGTCGGCAAGGCGTTCCGCTCGTTGTTCGAGCCGGGCGCGGAGCACTACAAGTACATCGATCTGCCATTGTCGAACTACGCGTCCGCGTCGTACGACAAGATCGTCAAGAACGGCAAGGTCGTCGGCTTCTCCATGTTTGCGGGCTATAGCTACAACGAGCGCTCCATGCTGTCGCTCGGCACCGTGGATCCCGACATCGAGATCGGCACGGAGGTCACGCTCGTCTGGGGCGAAGAAAACGGCGGCACGCGGAAGACGACCGTGGAGCGGCACAAGCAGATCGAGATCCGGGCGGTCGTGAGCCCCGTGCCGTACTCGAAGGTCGTGCGGGAGCAATACGAGGGCGGCTGGCGCAAGGCCGGCCAGGTCTAAGCGTCCAGACTCGCGGCGCGCACCGCGCGGCCGCACGACTCGGAAGGGGGAAGGCGCTACCGGCGCGTTCCCCCTTCTCTTTGATATCCCGCCTCTTCGTCCCGGAAACCGGCGCCGGCTACGCGGTGCGCTCCAGAAACGCGCCGACGGTTTCCGTGAACGCCGTGGCCTGCTCGACGTTACCGAGATGCGAGGACTCGAGCAGCGTGAGCTCCGAGCGGCGCAGCTTCGCGGCCATCGCCTCCGCAGCAGCCGGCGGCGCGCCCGGATCATGCTTGCCCGCGACGACGAGAGCCGGCGCCGTCACGGCCGCGAGCCGTTCGAGGTGGTCGAGCGACTGGATCGCGCGGCCGGCCGCGGCGAAGCCGCGCGGATCCGTGGCACGGATCATCCGCGCGATCCAAGCGGTCGTCAGCGGCGCCGCGGTCCGGAACTCGGGGGTGAACCACCGCTCGATCGTGCTCTCGACCTGTCCGTCCATGCCGAGTGCCTCGACGCTTGCGATCCGCTCGTCCCAGGTACGGCGCATGGCGTCGGTCGCGAACGCGAGCGTGTGAGCGAGCACGAGCGCGCGCACTCGCTCGGGGTGCTCGATCGCGAACGCTTGCGCCGTCATCCCGCCGAGCGACAGTCCGACGACGGCGGCGGCAGGAATCGAGCGCGCGTCGAGCAGCGCGCAGACGGCGGCCCCGAGCCCGCTGAAGGTGAGCGCTCCGTCGGGCGGCGGGCACGCGCCGTGGCCGGGCAGATCGACGTTGACGATTCGGAAATGCTCCGACCAGATCGGCAGCTGCGGCGCCCACATCGCCGAGGACGTCGCGAGCGAATGGAGCAGCACGACCGCGGGCGCGTTGGCCGGCCCGCTGTCCGAGGCGACGAGCGTCGGCACCATTTTCTCGTTCTCCATGCAGCGAGCGATGCGGTCAGCGGAAGCTCAAGTAACCGATCCGGTTGCCGACCGCATCGGTGAACCAAAGCCGATTGCTCAGCCGCTCCGGCGGCTGGCGGTCGCTTCCGGCGCTCAGCCCGACGGTGCGCGCGGCCGGGCCGGGCACATCGAATTCCGTGATGACACCGTCCGGCGTGACCCGGCCGAGCGCCATGCCCTTCGAGTACCACACGTTCCCGTCCGGGCCGACGGCCGCGTTGATCGGCGAGCCCGTCGGGCTCGGAATCGGGAGCTCGGTGATGTCGCCGTCCATCGTGATTCGGCCGACGCGGTTGCCGTCGGGCGTCCGGCCGTCCATGCGCCCGGCGAGCTCGAGGAACCACATGTCGCCGTCGGCTCCGGCCGTGATGTCGCCGGGGCCCGAGTTCTCGCGGGGCAGCGAAAACTCGGTGATCTCGCCGCTCGGCGTGATGCGCCCGATCTTGCTCGCGTGGTATTCGGAGAACCACACGTTGCCGTCGGGGCCGGCCGCGAGCGCCCGCGGTCCGCTGCCCGGGGTTGGAATATCGAACTCCGTGATCGCGCCCGCGGGCGTGATGCGTCCGATCTTGCCGGCGGCGAACATCCCGAACCAGATGTTGCCGTCTGCCCCGAGCGCGATCGCCCGCGGCTGACTTACCGGTGTCGGGATGTCGAACTCGGCGATCTCGCCGCTCGGCGTGATACGACCGATCCGGTTGCCCGCGTGCTCGGAGAACCACATGTTGCCGTCCGCGCCGAGCGCGATGATCCGCGGAGCGCTCTCCGCGTGCGCAAGCGGAAAGATCTCGAGCGCCGTGCCGTCCGGGTTCATCCGGCCGATCGCATTGCCGGTCCCGAGCGTGAACCACACGCGGCCGTCCGGCGCGAGCGCGATCGTCGTCGGACCGCTCGCGCCGTCGGGGAGCGGGAACATCGTGAACGTGCCGGCAGTCTCGAGCCGCTCGTCGGGGCGGAGCCAGCGTTGCTCGTCGGCGCTCGCGTCGGCGGTCATCGCGAGCCCTCCGAGTAGGCTCGGCACGACCGCGACGATGCGCTTTCGTTCGCGTTTCTTAAGTACTGTCTATTCAATAAGATATAAAATTTCATTACTGTAGATCATGAAGAAGGTGCGGCCCGCCGATTCTAGCCGTTTCCGTGCCTCGAGCCGGTCCAAGCGGTCTATCATCCGCCCGGCGACGGCGCCGACCGCGGCGTCAGCCTGTAGATCGTGTTGTCGACGTCGGAGGCGACGTAAATCGCCGCCGAGCCGACCCCGACTGCGCGATAGAGGCTCGGGCCGTCGGCGACGTGCAGGGGCAAATCGCGCGCGGCGACGGTCCCGGCGCCGCCGCTCGTATCGAAGCGCTTCAGCCGGCGGGCGCCGGCCTCGACGACGATGACGGCGCCGTCCGGCATCACCGCGACGCCTTCCGGCTGCTCCAAGCCGGTAGCGACGAGGACGGCGGCGCCGGTCTCGACGTTGATTCGAAGCAGCCGACCGAGCGCACTCTCCGTCACGAATACCGCGCCGCCGTCGCTCCACGCGAGCCCCCTCGGGCGCGCGAGGCCGGTGGCGATGATCCGCCGATCCGTCGGCTCCGGACCGAACACGCGCAGCAGCCGTCCGGTCCCGGTCTCGGCGACGATCACGTCGCCCTCCGGCATCTCGACCGCGTCGCCGGGGACCACGAAACCGGTCCACTCGTCGAGGACCTCGAACGTCCTGCGATCGACGCGCTGAATCTCGCCGAAGACCTCGCTGACGACGAGGAGCCGGTCTCCGCGGATCGACACGTGCGCGGGCTGGAACAGCTCCAAGGGCGTGTCCTCGACGGCGCCGCTTTCGCCGTCCACGATTCGAAGGCCGCCGATCGCGTCGCCGATGTAGAGCGTGTCGCGCCCGCCGCGCGAATCCACGGCGATGCCGGCCGGCGACGTCAGCGCCGTCGGCCCGACGACGTAACGCACGTCGCCGCTCTCCGCGTCGACCTCGACGATCGCGTTCTCCGCGGCGAGGGATACGAAGATGCGGCCGTCGGCGCGTACGGCGAGATTGTCTCCGCCGGAAGGAAGCTCCGCGACGACGCTCGTCGCGCCCGAGCCGAGATCGACGCGCTTCAGGCGGCGCTCGTCGACGACGTAGGCGCGTTCCTGCGCGGCGAGCTTCAGCGCCGACGGCGTGTCGAAAGCGTCGGAGATCGTGGTCATCGCGCCGCCGTCGGGATCGATGCGCACGACGCGGCCTTCGAAGTACAACGGCCCGTAGATCATGCCGTCGGCGCCGACCTCGAAGGCGTTCAGCCCGCCGATATCGTCGAGGATCAGACGCGGCGCCGCGTCTCCTTCGAGATCGAGCTCGTACAGCGCGTCGTCGTAGAACACGAGCGTGACGAAAAGCCGTTCGCCGTCCGGGGAGAACCCCACGGCGTTCACCCCTTTGCGATCCTCCCAGAGGCGGCGGACGGGACCGCCGGGCGGCATCGCATAGACGACGCCATCCTCGATCGCAGTCCACACGAGCGTGCCGTCGGGCGCAATCGCGATGTCGTCCGCCATGCCTTGTCGCGGGCCCACAACGGGCTCGATCGTTCCGTCGTCGACGGCGACGGTGAAGATCGACTGACCGATGACGCTCGTGGCGTAGAGCAAGCCGTTCTCGCCGAAGCGCAAACCGTGAACGCCGTGGAAGGGCGCGCCGGCTTGCACGAGCGGTCGGACCGTGAAAGCGGGCTGAGAAGCGACGTCGAAGCATGGCGCGGCGCCGAATAGCAGAAAGACGAAAGCCGACGATGCCATGCGCATCGTGCTCATTCCGCACCTCCGTCCGGAGCGTCTCCGCATTGCCGTCCCCCGTCCTCAATAGTACGCTGAGCACGGTCAAGTCTCATATCCGGAATGCAATGCCTCAGCGCATCAGCTCGACGAGAGGCATGAGCGCGAGCGGAACCGTCGCTCTCGGCCTCCTCACCACGGTGGCGGTGTTCGCGGTGCATCGTGCGCTCACCGGAGCCGACGACGGCGATGCCGCGCCGCGTCCACCGGCGTCGCCATCGAGCGACGCCGAGCATCCCGGCTCTTCCGACGACGCTGCACGTCCGCCGCCCGCTTCGACGGCGCAGCCCGTCCTCGAGGGCAGCGGCGAGGCGGTCTCGCTGCGGGACGCATCGGCATCCTTCAGGAACACGAGCCTGTTGATCGCCATTCGCGACGCGGGCTACGTCTGCACGGAAATCGTCGCGGCAAGCGACGCGTCCGACGACCACGCCGCGTGGCGAGTGACGTGCAGCGACGCGAACGCTTATCTCGTCGCTGCCGACCGACACGGCCGCCTGGCCGTCGAGCCGCTTTATTACTTCGACGGGCCGGGGCCGGTCTCCGCGCCTCGGGGCGCGGAGCCGCCGCTCGATCGACAAGTCATACCCATCCCGGCGCCGACGCCGCCCGAGCCATGACGAGCGGAGGCACGATCCGAACGGCGCGGGAGCGCCCGTTGACCGGCCTACAGGGATGCCGCAGGATGGCCGCGGTTCGCGCCGCTGCGGGCCGGTCCTCTTTATGTTGCAAAGTGCTTGACAACGAAGTGACCAGCGGCCGAGACTGAGAGCAGCGATGGCATCAGCGTTTCCGGGTGACGTTTCAGCGAGCGAGTCCGCGCCGGTATCGATCGACGCCGGCGCGCTCGCGCACCTCCGTTACATCAGGGATACGATGGAGGCGGCGCATACCTTCACGTCGGTCCCGGGGAAGGGGTGCATCGCCATGGGCCTCACTGCGCTCATGGCCGCCGTCCTTGATTCCATTCCGAATCTCACGCCGTACTGGCTGCCGATCTGGCTCGCGGCGGCGGTCGCCGCCGTCGGGCTCGCCAGCTATTTTTTCGTGCAGAAGGCGAGAGCGCAGGGGCTCAGCCTGTGGCGCGGCGTTGCGCGCCGCTTTTTCCTGACTCTGCTGCCCGCGCTCGTCGCCGGCGCCGTGCTGACCGGCGCGCTGATCGATTCCGACGCGCGCGACCTCGTGGCCGGCTCGTGGCTGCTGCTGTACGGCGCGGGCCTCGCAGCGAGCGGTGTTTTCTCGATCCGTCCCGTCATGCTGGCCGGATTCGGGTTCATGGCGCTCGGGACCCTTGCGTTCTTGCTGCCTCCCGAGTGGACCACCGCGCTGCTGGCGCTCGGGTTCGGCGGTTTTCATGTTGTTTTGGGCGTCATCATTCTACGGAGGCACGGTGGCTAAGCGCGCGATAAAGGCGGAAAGCAATCAGGAGGCCACGAAGCTCAGCCGGCTGCGGACGGTCAGCAGCTACGTTGCCGACGGGGAATCGAAGGATTTCGACAGGCTGATTTACGAGCGCGTGCGTCTCGGCATCATGAGCGCATTGAGCGTGAACGAGAGCATGACCTTCAACGAGCTGAAGGAGCTGTTGAAGACCACGGACGGTAACTTGAGCGCGCACGGCCGAAAGCTCGAGGAGGCCGGGTACATTTCGTGCAAGAAGACGTTCTCGTCGCGAATGCCGAAAACCGAGTACAGCCTCACAGCAAAGGGCCGGCGAGTGTTCGAACGTTATCTTTCCCACATGGAAGCACTGATAGGGGCGGCGCGGGGCCAATAAGGCGGATTGTTTCGCGCGCGAGCTTTGCAATGCAAAGTGAAATTGCAAACGGGAGTGAACGATGCACGTCGCGATAATCATGGATGGAAACGGCCGATGGGCAGTGCAGAGAGGCCTGCCGAGACCCGCAGGCCATCGCGCGGGCGCCGAGACCGTGCGGCGCATCGTCGAGGCCGCCGTCCCGTCCGAAATCTCGGTGCTCACCCTCTACGCGTTCTCGGCGGACAACTGGCAGAGGCCGCGGCGGGAGGTGGCGGCGCTGATGCGGCTGATGAAGCGCTATCTCGTGAGCGAGCGCGTGCGGTGCCTCGAGAACGGGATTCGGGTCAACGTCATCGGCCGCCGGGACCGCCTGGCGCCGGAGCTCGTTCGCTCGATCGAGGACATGGAGCGCGTCACGTCTGCCGGCGAACGGCTGCTGCTGCGCCTCGCCATCGACTACTCGGCGCGCCGCACGCTCCTCGAAGCCGCCCGCCGCGCCGATCCCGAGGCGGACCTGGCCGACTTCGAGCGGTGCCTCGCGGCCGGCATGCACTCCGTGCCCGGCGTGCCGCCGGTCGATCTCCTGATTCGGACCGGGGGCGAGCAGCGGCTCAGCGATTTCCTGCTGTGGGAATGCGCGTACGCCGAGCTCGTCTTCTCGGACACCTATTGGCCTGATTATTCCGCGGACGAATTTCGCGCCGCGCTCGACGAGTTCGGCCGCCGCGATCGCCGCTTCGGGCAGCTGTCGAAGCGCTCCGCCTGATCGAGGCGCCCCACGGCGTCTCGCCGGGCCGGGCGGACGCGCCGAGCTCGCGGGCCGGCGGTCATCGCTCCGGCAGCAGCGCCGGCCGGTCCTCCGGCAGATGCTGGTCGACCGCGGACAGCAAGAGGCCGGCCATCACGTAGTCGCCCATCACGGTCACGAGCTCGACGAAGCCCTGCTCGCCGAAGCGCTCCACCGCCTCGGCGAACAGCTCGGAGCTCAGGCGGTGCTCGCGCAGGAGCGAGCGGCCGACGCGGATGATCAGCGCGTCGTCCGCTGCGAGCCCCGCGGGATCGCGGTCGTGCTTGATCGTGTCGACGACTTGCTGCGGCACGCCGGCCCGAAGCGCGGCCGGCTCGTGCGCGGACCATTCGTACTGTTGCTCGATCTCCCAGGCGGCCACGAGAATCGCGACCTCGTACACGCGCGGCTCGAGCGCGCCTTCGTAGCGGAGATATTGGTTCAGCAGCTGAAAGGCTTCGGCGACCTTCGGGCTGTAGAGCGAGACCGCCGCCGGCCCTGTCCGGGGCGGAGGACCGTCGCCGACGACGAGGTCGTAGGCCGCCTTTCCTTCCGGCCCCATGTCGTCGCGTTCGAGCGCCGGCAGGCGCGACAGCGACACCGCGTCCACGTCGGGCGGCAGCGCGCGGTCCGGGCGGTCTTGCGCGAGCCCCTGCCCGCCGCCGATCAGCAAGACGGCGGCCAGCGCCGCGCATAGCTGCTTCTGCATCGCGATGGCTCCTCTCGCCGGCGGCTGCGCCGGTGCGTCCCGAGTATAGGCGCACGCCGTAGAGACCGAGCCTGGCTGCCCGCCTCGAGCCGCTCGGCCGACTCGCATCGCGGCTGGCTCGCTCAATGCCGCGCAGTTTTTGCCCGTTTTCGGGCAAATTCATTGAAAGGGAAGTGCCGAGAGAGTATGAAGAGGGCATGCCGGACGACGATCTCCAACCCCTGGTGGAGCGGCTGGCGGCAAGCACGCCGCTGTCGCGCGAGCAGGCGCGGCGGGTCGTGCTCGACGTCATCGCGTATCTGACCGAATCCCCCGAGGCTTACGTTGCGCGCCGCCATCGCGAGCTCAAGCGGAGCGAAGGGCTGCGGAACGACGCGATTTTCGAGCGTCTCGCCGACGAGCTTCGGTGCCGCGTCTTCGCGATGCCGCCGCTCACGACGCGGCAGATCCGGCGAATGATCTACGGCTGACCGCAACTCCGGGAGAACGCGATGTGCGGCATCGTCGGCTACGTCGGCCCGCAAAACGCAGCGCCGATCCTTCTCGAGGGCCTGCGCCGGCTCGAATACCGCGGTTACGATTCCGCGGGCCTCGCGCTATCCCGAGGAGGGGCGCTCTCGGTTTTCAAGAAGCAAGGGACGGTCGCCGATCTCGAAGCCGTTCTCCCGAAGCGGCTCGCCGGCCGAGCGGGCATCGGACACACGCGGTGGGCGACGCACGGTGCCCCGTTGGATCGCAATGCTCATCCGCACACCGACGCCTCGGGCAGGATCGCGGTCGTGCACAACGGCATCATCGAGAACGCGCGCGAGCTCAAAGCGACCCTCGAGGCGAACGGCGCGCGCTTCGCGTCCGAGACCGACACGGAGGTGCTCGCGCACCTGATCGCGGCCGCGGACGCCGGCACGCTCGAGGAGCGCGTGCGCCTCGCCCTCGCGAACGTCGCCGGCAGCTACGGCCTGCTCGTCCTCGACGAGGCCGGCGCGATGGTCGCAGCGCGTAACGGCAGCCCGGTCCTCATCGGGATCGGCGAGAAGGAGATGTTCGTCGCGTCCGACGCCGCGGCTCTGATCCGGCACACGCAGCGGGTCGTCTATCTCGAGGACGGCGAGATCGCGCGAGTCGACGCGAAAGGATACACCGTGACGTCCGTCGACGGTGCCGCCTCGCCCGGCCCGGCCGCGCGAGAAGCGATCACGATCACGTGGGGAGCGTCGACCTTCGAGAAGGGCGATCATGCTCACTACATGTTGAAGGAGATCATGGATCAGCCGGCGGCCGTGGAAGCGGCGATGCGCGGCCGTCTCGACACCCGCTTCGACACCGCGCACCTCGGCGGCATCGCGATGGAGGCGCGGGAGCTGCAGCGCTTCCGCAGAATCACCGTGCTCGGCTGCGGCTCGGCGTACATCTCCGGGTTTCTCGGCGCGCGGCTGATCGAGTCGCTCGCGAGGCTGCCGTGCGACGCCGTTCCGGCGGCGGAGTTCCGCTACCGGAATGCGATCATCGAGCACGACACGCTGTACGTGGCCGTGAGCCAGTCGGGCGAGACGTTCGACACGCTCGCGGCGGTGCAGGAGATCCGCCGTAAGGGCGGAGCGACCCTCGGCGTCGTGAACGTCGTCGGCAGCTCTATCGCGCGCGCGTGCGGTCGGGGTGTTTACATGCATGCAGGGCCGGAAATCTCCGTCGTGTCGACGAAGACTTTCGCGTGCACGCTCGCGGTCTTCGCTTTGCTCGCGCTCTACCTGGGCAGAATGAAGGATCTGTCGCCGGAGCGGGGCAGACGGCTCGTGCACGCGATGCGCGAGCTGCCGGAAACGATCGCCGCCACGCTCTCTCTCGCATCGCACATCGAGGAGCTCGCGCGCCGATACGCCCGCTTTGACGACGCCTACTACATCGGCCGGGACTTCGGCTGGGCGCTGGCGATGGAGGGGGCGTTGAAGCTGAAGGAGGTCGCCTACGTGCACGCGGAAGCGTATCCGGCCTCCGAGCTCAAGCACGGACCGCTCGCGCTCGTTTCTCCGGAAGTTCCGACGATCGCGATCGTCCCGGACGACCACCTGCTCGAGAAGAATCTTGCGTCGATCGAGGAGATCCGCGCGCGCAAGGGACCGGTGCTCGCCGTCGCGCAACGCGAGCGCCTCGACGTGGACGTCGACGACCTCGTCGTCGTGCCCGCGCTCGACCCCGTGCTCGACCCGATTCTGATGCTGATCCCGCTGCAGCTCTTCGCGTACTATCTCGCGTTGGAGACGGGGCGAAGCATCGACCGCCCGCGCAACTTGGCGAAGAGCGTCACCGTGGAGTGAGCCTCGCGCATCGCGACGCGGCGGCTTTCCGGTAAAAACAAAGTTGCTACCTGGGGAATATAGTCGTTACCTCAAGAACAAAGTCGTTTCCCGCAGAATAAAGTCGTTTCCCGCAAGTGCTCGAGTTCGAGCGGTAACTTGAAATCGGGCGTCCATCGCCGACATTGGTCATAGCGTTCCCCTCTCACACTGCCGAGAATGGACGCTCATAAGCTCAGGACATAATGGCGCTCACCCCCGCGACCATAACTTACATCCGGACGAGGGTTCAGCGATCATGACAGATCCTAAATACATGGCTCGCTTGATCTTCGCCGCGCGCTCCGCCAGTGTGCGTATTCCACGTGATGCCGGTCACTGATTCCACGGCATCCCGGTCAGCGATTCCATACGATCCCGGTCACTGATTCCACGGGAAGCCGGTCACCGATTCCACGCGATCCCGGTCACTTTGCCGCCGGGGCGGATCGACG